>DATMPC010000042.1 GCA_035567895.1 Terriglobales bacterium
TATTGGTAGTGAAGATCATGGGGCGTTTCTTCAAGTGGCGATGGTTGACGACATGGAACAGGACATTGGCAGCGTCCTGCCCGTAAGTCAAGTAGCCGACCTCGTCAATGACCAAGACATGAGGGCGAGTGTAAGTGAGCAGCGCTTGCTGCAACTGTCCTTTTCTGCTGGCATTGGAAAGATCCTCGATGAGTTCGGCGGCGGTGGTGCAGAACGTCTCGAAACCATTCTGGATGGCACGATAGCCGATGGCGATGGCCAGGTGGGTTTTTCCTCGGCCGGTCTTGCCGTAAAGAATCAACGAGCGTCCCTCGGTGACGAAGTCCGGTCCCAAGTAGGAACCGAGCAGGGACTGACGGAGTGTGGTCTGCAGACTGAAGTCGAACTCATCAATCGTCTTGAAGAAGGGGAAGTGAGCGCTGCGCGTACAGCGCTGCAGGCGGGTTTGCTTGCGGTGCGCCACTTCTTCAGCTAGCAGAAGAGCCAGAAAGTCGCGATAGCTCCAGCTCTCCTTTTCGGCTCGATCCGCCACGTCTTGGTAGATACGCCGCGTGTGCGCCAGGTTCAGCCTTCGGAACAGAGGCTCCAGCTGCCCTTCCGAGAGTTTGGGGATTTTCAGCGTGGGCCCGGGATTGTGATTCTTACTCGTCATGATTGCCCTCCGTTGTGATCGACATCGTGCACCGTTGAGAATGAGTTCTTTTCCTCCCTCACCGATTCTTTTGCAGCGGTCCTCGCCGTCAAGGGTCCGCTCCCGCCGCGCCCAAAATGCGGCGCGCCCTTGACCGCTGCGGGCCGCTGCAACCCCGCTCTGCCAGGGAGGAAAAGCAAAACAAAAGACCTCTCCCAGTTTTCTTCGGAAGGGAGGATCTTCCCGTTA
The DNA here is from genome assembly GCA_035567895.1 of Terriglobales bacterium. NCBI lineage: Bacteria > Pseudomonadati > Acidobacteriota > Terriglobia > Terriglobales > Terriglobales bacterium. Next base: position 881 of record DATMPC010000042.1, read on the forward strand.
TTTTTGCTTGTGCCTCGTTCTGCACAGAAAAATTTTGCGCTAGGATCGCCTAGGAACGACGATCGCTGACTTGGTCAACCCATAGCATCCCCCTTTTCGTCGCTTTTCATTGCACCACCTGCGGGAAGCTCAACTCGGCTTGCAGAGATCGCTCCACGTAAAACGCGCCAAAGATCTGCTGCTTCAGTCCTTCTTCCATGGCTCGCCGGAGAACGTCCGGCCCGTGGCTCTGGAGAATCTGGTGCAGCCGATCGACATCCTCGAACCACTGCCGTGGTCGGCGATGTACGATCTCGGTGAGATAGCGAATGGCAGGCTCTCCCAGCTCCAGCAGCTGCTGCCGCTTCAAGTAGCGTTTGCCGCGTTTACCGGATACCGCTGCCACCATCGCCGCGCGATGCTCGGCCAAGGTGCGCACTAAACTTTCTACCCTCTCGTCCTTGACCAAACTGACACGCACCAAGCGGGAGTACTTCAGACGCGAGGCGAAGAAATGGATCCGCTCCCGGGTACCATCGCGGAACTCCACTTCCACTTGCCCAAAATCGTGCTGACTGAACTCTCCGGGAAGACCTTCGAAGCGAACCAGCGGCTTGGCCACTTTCGGGCGAAGCGAGGCCACCAGCGCGTAAAGCCACGTCTTGCCCCCTCGATAACCACTTTCCCGAACTCGCCGCAAAATCTCCAGCGTGGCCAGATCCGGCGCTTCCTGCAGAATCTCGACCACCTGTTTCCGGAAAGTCACGACCGTGCTGGGCCGACCGATCTGGCGTTTCCTGCGCTCGGCCACATCATCGACGTGCCCCACCGGGTGCTCTTCGGCGATGCGTTTTACCGAACGCAGCGAAACCCCGCTTAAGCGCGCTACTTCGGTCTTCGCGTGACCAGCCTTCAGTAAAATCTCAACTTCATGTCGTTTCAGCATGCCCAACATTCTCCTCCCTCCGCTCCTGGCTAAGCCGGAGCACAGGGAGTTTTAGCGCTTCTGGAGGTTCTTAGGCGTGCCAGAATTTCCGGAATTAGGAGGGCCAGAATTTACGGAACCGACAAATGATCACCTTGGCATTGCACTACCGTTGAAATGTCGGGTCATTCGACATGCGACGAACGAGGTGGCATGCCAACTGTCTGTGTTAAATACAGAAAACTCGGTAGTCGACGGTGTTTTCTGGTATAAAATAGGCCCCTTGTAATGTCCCGCAAAACAAAAGTCGACCCAAAACGTCCCGCTTCGCCGACAGATATTTTCGGCGACGGTGAACTTTGATGAAAGCCTCTGTCGACAAAATCGCACTCGGCATTACTGAGAATGACGTCCGACTCGGCAGCCAGCTTATCCATTCCTGGCAAAGCGACGCCGAAAGGAGGGCTAACAATGCCAAGACTTGAGCGTTCACAATGGTATGACCTGTACGCCGCGAAGCTTTACTCGGCGCCGTACATTTGGCGTTGCAACAGAACGACGGACGATGATGTCTGCATTACTGCTAGGCGACTGATAGGAAGACTCCTAAGGCGCGTGAAATCGCGCCGCCGTTGAAGGTAGAAATATGCGTTCATTTTCCACGTCAAGAGCCAACACCAAGTTGGAAGATTCAATTCCAGAAGCTGGGGCTTCGCTAGAGTCGATCCTCTGCACCGAGGAGTTGCAGCGCCGCCCATGGCGTCCTCCTGATTATGAAAAAGAGAATCGCGCGCTCGTGGCACTGATGAGCGGACTCGCCGATTCACCAAGCACCATTTTTCAGACGCTGGCTGATACGATTCTGGATATCACCCAGTGTGACTCCGCTGGCCTTAGCCTGCTGACAAGGGATGGCCAAAAACCAGACATTTGCGGCAAAAGGTTCTATTGGCCAGCTATCGCCGGCTTGTGGAATCCGCACGTTGGAGGTGGGACCCCGCGGAACTTCGGACCGTGCGGAGACGTCCTCGATCAAAATCGTACCTTGTTGTTCACCCACTTCGAGCGGCGTTATCCCTATTTGATGCCAGTCAGTCCGGCAGCCGAAGAATGCCTGCTGGTCCCGTTTTACGTCGCCGGCGAGGCGGTTGGAACCATCTGGGCGATTATGCACAGCGACCGCCGCAAGTTCGACGCAGAAGATGATCGGGTCATGGCGTCTCTAGGGAAGTTTGCCTCTTCCGCGTATCAAGCGCTGGCACATATCGAAGACCTGAAATTCCAGGTGTCCGAGCGCGAAAAGGCAGAAGCAGAAGTCCGTGAATTGGCAAGAGGGTTGGAAGCGAAGATCCGGCGTCTGGTCGATGCCAATGTTGTCGGAATGGTTATGTGGAATCTCCAAGGGGCGATCACCGGGGCCAACGAAGCATTTCTCCGCATGGTGCAATACGACATTGAGGATATCGCTTCCGGTCGTGTGCGCTGGACGGAACTCACACCTGCCGAATGGCGCGATCGTGACGAATGGGCAATAACCGAGCTAAAGACGACTGGCATCTTTCAAACCTTCGAGAAGGAGTTCTTCCGGAAAGATGGCAGCCGCGTACCTGTACTTCTCGGCGGCGCACTCTTCGAAGGCGATGGGAACGACGGTGTCGCTTTCGTGCTCGACTTGACCGAGCAAAAGCGAGCGCAAGAAAAGCTTCAAGAGGCCCAACAATCCCTTTACGCAACTCAGGTGGACCTTGCTCGGGTCTCCCGGCTGACAACTATGGGCGAATTGGCAGCTTCCATAGCCCATGAAGTTAACCAACCTCTGACCGCGATAACAAATAACGCTAGCGCATGCCTCAGACTGCTCACTGATCGCAATCTCGATCCTGAGGTTCTGCGACGGGCTCTCGAAGAAATTGTTGCGGATGCCACTCGTGCGAGTGCTGTTATAGCTCGGATTCGCGCATTCATAAAGAACGCGCCTGCGGAAAAGAGCGAACTGGATATAAACGAGGTTATCCAGGAGGTGTTGACTCTAGCTGGCCATGAGCTTCAGAAGAAACGAATCTTTGTCGAGTGCCAATTGACCAAAACATTGCCCCTCGTCCTGGCTGATCGCGTTCAGTTGCAGCAGGTTCTGCTGAACTTGATTATGAATGGCATCGAAGCGATGACCGCGGTTACAGACCGCCCTCTCGTGCTTTGGGTGCAATCCCAGGCGGATGAGTCTGGCGGAATACTGGTTGCAGTACGCGACGCCGGCATAGGCCTCGGCTCAGAGGCAGATCGTTTGTTCACCCCGTTCTTTACCACGAAGGCAAGCGGTATGGGGATGGGTCTGCCGATTAGCCGTTCGCTCGTCGAAGGTCATGGTGGCCGATTGTGGGTCACACCCAATTCTCCTCACGGTGCGACGTTTTCGTTCACGCTGCCGGTTGCTGGCGGGAGTCTTTCATGACGGAGCCTCGCATAGTATTTGCTGTCGATGACGACCCATCAGTACGCTCTTCGCTCAAGTTCCTCTTAAGCACGGTGGGTCTGCAGGCGGAAACCTTTGATTCAGCAGATAGCTTTCTGCGCAAAAAACTGCCCGACGTTCCCAGCTGCCTTGTACTGGACGTGAGGCTACCGGGATTGAGTGGACTCGATTTCCAACGCGAGCTTGCGGCGAGAAATATTCGTATCCCAATAGTCTTTCTCACCGGGCACGGCGATATTCTCATGAGTGTTCGAGCGATGAAGGCTGGCGCCGTTGAATTCCTCACCAAACCGTTCCGTGACCAGGATCTGCTGGACGCTGTTCGCGCCGCACTCGATCGGGATCGTGCCAGACGCGAACAAGAGAAAAAAGTGGCGGACCTTCGGCGGCGCTTCGACTCTCTGACATCTCGCGAGCAAGAGGTGATCTCCTTGGTGGTCTCGGGGATGCTCAACAAACAGATAGCAGCTCAACTCGGAACCGCGGAAAGCACCGTAAAGGTCCAGCGCGGCCGGGCAATGGAGAAGATGCACGCAGCATCACTTGCCGAGCTGATAAAAATGATCGAGAAGCTCAAGGTCCCGTCAGAAAAAGCGTCGTAAGCTAAAGCTTACGGGCATTCTCCTTTTTGCCGACTTAAAAATACCAACACCGAATAGATTCTTCTCCCGTTGAGGAATACCTTCAGTTCAATGGGAGTTGAGAGTGATGAAAAATCTAATCTCGGTAGTTGACGACGACGAGTCCATCCGCAGAACCACATCGCTCCTCATCGAATCTTTTGGGTTTCGAGCGGCAGCCTTCGAATCTGCCGAAAGTTTTTTGAGATCCGCGGAGGCCCGGGAGACGTCATGTCTCATCGTCGACGTGCAGATGCCGGGGATGAATGGGCTCCAGCTTCAAAGCCATTTGGCCGCTGCCGGTTACAGGATCCCTATCATTTTCGTCACCGCCTACGACAACCAAGAATCCCGTCGACGGGCATTGCAAGCCGGTGCCGTCGCATTCCTCGGCAAACCTTTTAGTGATGAGCTTTTGCTTCAAACCATTCGTTCAGCTTTACGGGAAGAATGCGGACTAAGAAAGAATCTGATCTCGATAGTTGACGACGATGAGTCCGTCCGCAGGACGACGACATTGCTGATCGAGTCTTTTGGCTTTCGAGCGGCGGCCTTCGAGTCTTCCGAAACTTTCTTAAGGTCTTCCCACGTAAACGAGACCTCGTGTCTTGTTGTTGACCTACGAATGCCGGGCATGGATGGGCTGCATCTTCAAAGCCATGTCGCTGCCACAGGATGCAACATTCCAATTATTTTCATTACCGCTTACGACGATAAGGAATCCCGTCAGAAGGCATTGGAAGCCGGTGCCGTCGCATTTCTAAGCAAGCCTTTCAATGACGAGCTTTTGCTCCAAACCGTTCGTGCAGCCTTGCGGCATGACGAAGGCAGTGCGAAGACCATATGACTAAAGGAGTCATGCAGATGTACACATCACGTGTTTCTCTAGGCTCCAGCTCGGGCTTTACAGAGAATGTTTGTGGGGGGTGAGTCATGGAAAACGTCAACAGAGTTCCGTCCAGTGAAAATGGTTGTGCTGAGGATAGATTTAAACAAATCATAGGCAGTAGCCCTGCTCTGAAATCTGCGCTCGCCGAAGTGGACCGCGTGGCACTAACCGATTCCACTGTGCTGGTTCTAGGAGAAACCGGATCGGGCAAGGAATTAATTGCCCGCGCTATTCACAATCTCAGCCCACGCTGCGGGCGCCCATTCGTGAAGCTGAACTGCGCTGCCATTCCCTTCGATCTGTTAGAGAGCGAGTTGTTCGGGCACGAAAAGGGTGCATTTACCGGGGCCGTGGCGCAAAAAATTGGCCGCTTCGAAATGGCCGATGGCGGAACCTTGTTCTTGGATGAAATCGGGGATATTCCCCTGGCGCTCCAACCCAAGCTGCTGCGCGTCTTGCAGGAACGGGAATTCGAGCGGCTGGGGAGCGGCCGGACACATCGCGTCAATGTTCGTTTGGTTGCGGCCACGCATCGCGATCTTGCCGAGATGGTCAGGCGGAAAGAATTCCGCAGCGATCTCTATTACCGTCTGAATGTTTTCCCTCTGTCGGTTCCACCCTTACGCGAGCGCGTCGAGGACATTCCGCAGTTGGTATCACATTTCGTTGAGGTTTTTTCACGGCGCATGGGAAAACAGATCGATGAGATACCGGCGCACACACTCAATGCCTTCGTGTCGTATTCCTGGCCAGGGAACGTGCGCGAACTTCAGAACCTGGTGGAGCGAGCGGTCATCCGGTCGGACGACGGAGTACTTGCTAGTCCTTTGCCGGCATCGCATCAAGGCGCAGAGACAGTTATTCCTGAAGACGGCACATTTTGGGAATCCGAACGGGCTCTGATCTTGAAGGCTTTGCGTGCGGCAGGCGGTATGATCGGAGGGCCTGGCGGCGCTGCCGCAAGCCTGGGAGTCAAACGCACGTCGCTCATTTCCAAAATGAAACGCCTCGGAATCTATCACCCCCGGCGCCAAAGAGGGATAGATGCGCTCAGCCAACAGCTGTCTGGATCTGGCTCGATTGCGGACAGTGCTTAGTCAGAGTCTGTCGAGATCTCACAGGACAGCAAATGGACGGCATTATGAACGAGGTGGACTGACGGTTCAGTACATCGAATGCAAAGTTAGGAAGAGGCGCGACATGACTGCGACCGCAACTCATAGCAAGAAATCCGCATCGCGTACACTCTTGGCGCTGTCGTTAGCGTTGGTCGTCTCAACGTATGGCTGGTCGCAAACGCAGCTTGGGAAAGTTTTCGGCACCATCACCGATTCAACAGGTGCTGTTGTTGTCGAAGCCGAAGTCACTCTCGTTAATATAAGCACCGGATTGAAACGGAATGCGCGCACCGACGCCAAAGGCCAGTTCTACGTAGCCGGCCTGCCAAGCGGAAAATACACGGTCCGTGTAGAGAAAGAAAGCTTCCAAACAGAGGTTCGAGAAGGAATTGCACTCGGATCAGGTGATGCGTTAGCGATAAATCTGTCACTTGCGGTGGGCACCGTGCCACAAGAAGTCAGGGTCACAGCGGACGTCGTTGGAGTTGACAGTACTTCTTCGACTGTAGGCGGCTCCCTTGATGAACGAAACCTGGCCGAACTTCCCCTGAACGGCCGCGATTTATTTAAGGCCGCGGTTTTGGAGCCTGGCGTCGCCCCAACGCCCAGCAGTGCTCCGTCATTGCTTTCAAACGGCAAGACCGGGCAAATTTCAATTCACGGTATGCGTCCGAGTTGGACGAACGTTCTGATCGACGGCATGGACGCAAACGATCCCGTGTTTGGCTTTTCGCCGGCGGGTGCCTCCGGACTCTTTCTCGGGCTCGATGAATTCGCGGAGGTAAACGTCCTCACCCAGACCTTTAATGCAGATTATGGCAACCATGGTGGCGGAATCGTCGAGGCCATCACCAAGTCAGGAAGCAATCAGCTTCATGGATCGTTATTCGAAATGCATCGCGATGCAGCACTTGATGCCAAGAACTACTTCGATGTGCCTAATCTTCCGATCCCACAATTTGTCCGGAACCAATTTGGCGCCAGCGTTGGTGGGCCCATAGTGCATGACCGCACATTCTTTTTTGTGAGCTATGAAGGCTTCCGCGAAGTGCAGGCATCCACAGCAATAGCTACCGTCCCTGACGCCCTTGCTCGTCAAGGCCTGCTGCCCTCTGCAAGCGATCCGAGCGCTTGCCGCAGTGCCACTCCTAACGGTTGTATTCCCATCGGTGTTAATCCCCGAGTGCAGCCTTTTCTTGCACTTCTACCACCTTCGAATGGGGAAGATAACGGTGACGGAACGGGCGACCTGATCACTGCCGATAAAGGCGCAACAAATGAGCACCGTGGTATGGTTCGCATGGATCACAATTTCTCCGATGTCCATTCGTTGTTCGGGCGTTACATAATTGATGACAGTTCGTCACTGGTTCCTTATTTCGGCTCTCCTCCCGGCACGTACGTCCCTGGCTTTCCAGTAGGTCAGCAGGCTCGGAATCAGTACTTCACTCTGCAGGATCGGAAAAATTTCGGACCGCAGTTGTCCAATGAACTACGCTTCGGTATCAACCGCACAACCGCGTCAACCTCGATTGTCGACACACACCCTGGTCTCTCTATTTCCAGAGTTCCAGGCCGGCCCTTCGGGATGCTCGACATTGCGGGTATGAGCTTCATTGGCCACAACATAGACATTCCCCTGGGTGATTTTTCGACGGTATATCAAATTCAGGAACAGGTTTCGCGCACAACTGGCCGTGAGACTTTTAAATTCGGGGGTGAGTTCCGAAGAATTCAGTCCAACGGCCCCTTAGATGCTGCGGTAAATGGACTGTATTCGTTCGTGGATTTGAGTCCCTTCGGTTTTCCAGTACACAGCAACAACCCGCCTCTGGAATTCTTTCTTGAGGGGCTGCCTTTTTCATACTTGGGTTCTGTTCCCTCAATGTCCGATTCGCACCGTAACTACCGACAGAATACTGTGTCTGGATTTGCGCAGGATTTCCTGCGAGTAAGCAGCCGTCTGACCGTGAATGCAGGGTTGCGATACGATCTTTACTCCAACCCAACCGAGGTACAAGGACGTCTGTCGGTCATTCGTGATCCGGCCACCGATTCCGGGCCGACGGTTGGCAAAGTATTTGCGGCGACACCGCGGGATCTCATCTCACCACAGGTTGGCTTCGCTTGGGGCATATCGGGTGACGGCAAGACTGTACTGCGCGCGGGAAGCGGTATCTTTCGCGACCAATTGCCCGTAATTCTATTTGGCATTGATCGGTTTCTACCTCCTTTTTTTGGCATAGATACTTTGATTTTCCCCAGTTTTCCTAACCCTCAAAATGCGGTGCTCACACAACCACTATTTCTGATCCAAACGACTTACCATCCGAAGTTCCCGTACGCGATGCAATATAACCTCAACTTGGAACGGGAAATCACGCAAGGTACGATTCTCAGCGCAGGATACTTTGGTGCGCGCGGCAATCACCTCACGCGTGCGGGAGAGCAGAACCCATTCGAACTAGCGTTGGGACATCGCTTCAATCCCAACTTGCCCTCCCCTCTGCAGATGGTGCTAACCGATGCTCAATCTTTCTATAACTCCTTCCAACTGTCCGTCTCAAGACAGCACAGCGATAATTTTTCCTGGCAGGTCTCTTACACGTTGTCTCATTCGATTGATGATGCTTCTAACGCTTTTCTCATAGAAGCGGTTAACGAGCCAGAGTCTCAGGACATTTTCAATCGCAAGGGAAGCCGAGGCCGCTCGGGATTTGACATCCGGCACAATTTCGTCGGGAACGTTGTATATGAACTGCCGTTTGGACGCGGAAGGGAGTTCGGCGGATGGCAGCTCTCGGGCATTGCCAGCGTTCACAGCAATGTGCCTTTTACGCCAGTACTTTCGTTCGACAATGCGGGTTTGCAGTCTGTGGTAACCGCGGAAAGACCAAACCTCATTGGCAATCCTTACTCAGGTGTTTGTCCAAACGGCACCAGAGTGGGTACACCAGCATGTTGGTTTAACCCGACTGCATTTGCGTTACCGCCTCTCGGTCAGTTTGGCACTGCTGGCAGAAATTCGCTGAGCGGACCTGGCTTCGCGCAATTTGATCTGAGCCTTCGTAAGGCCTTTCATCTACCGAAAGAAACGGAAATCGCCTTCGGAGCAGACTTGTTCAATTTGCTGAATCATCCGAATTTTGCCGTTCCCAGTAACACGCAAAATCCTATCGCTCTGGGAGGGAACGGAGACGCTATTTTTAAAAATGCGGCTGGTGATTTCGCTGACAACTCCGGCCGGATATTTACCACCGTCGGGCGTTCGCGTGAGATTCAATTGGACGCACGGTTCATCTTCTAACGGCCAGACCACCGGGCAGCGCGGAGCCGCGAGCCCTAACACCACAGTGGTGTTCTGGTGGGGGAAGGATAAGAAATCGTGGAACTCTCAGGGTATGAAGTAGAACTCCTACGCAGGGACCAAGAATTTATCCTGTATCGGGGCCACTCGAAAGAGGTAAAAGTCCCCCCTATCCTCCTACTCGAAACTGTTTCACCTCACTCAGCGCTCGAAACTCTCAAGAAGCTGGAGCACGAATATTCGTTGAGAAGCGAACTGGACACAACATGGGCACTTCGGCCCATAACCTTATCCCAGCACAACGAGCGGAGTGTTCTCGTATTCGAAGATCCCGGGGGTAAACCTCTCAATCAGCTCGTTGACGCGCCGATGGAAATGAAAGTGTTTCTGCCCCTGGCTATCGCTATTGCAGATGTAGTCGGTCAGTTACACAAGCGGCATATCATCCACAAAGACCTGAAGCCCTCGAACATTTTGGTTGCACCTGAAGATGGCCGCGTATGGCTTACGGGTTTCGGGATCGCTTCACGCTTGCCGCGCGAACGCCGGTCCCTCGAACCTCCTGAATTCATTTCGGGAACCCTCGCTTACATGGCACCGGAACAGACGGGACGCATGAATCGTTCGATCGATTCTCGTACCGATCTGTACGCACTCGGTGTCATGCTCTACGAACTGCTCACCGGTAGCCTGCCCTTTATCGCATCGGATCCGATGGAGTGGGTGCATTGCCATATCGCACGACAACCCATGCCGCCTCACGAGCGGTCACAGAATGTACCTCTCACAGTCTCTGCAATCGTAATGAAGTTGCTTGCCAAAACTCCTGAGGACCGTTATCAGACAGCGTACGGTACCAAAAAGGATCTTGAGCGTTGTCTTGCTGAGTTGGAAAACGATACGAGTATCAGTCAATTTCCGCTTGGCGAACATGATGTGCCGGACAGGCTGCTAATTCCGGAGAAGTTGTACGGGCGAGCATCCGAGATCGACCGATTGATTGCATCGTTTGACCGAATCGTATCTGGCGCCAGACCGGAGTTGGTGTTGGTTTCCGGATATGCCGGTGTTGGTAAGTCATCCGTCGTAAATGAGCTTCATAAAGCTCTGCTTCCACTGCACGCACTCTTTGCGTCGGGTAAATTCGATCAGTACAAGCGCGACATCCCCTATGCCACTTTGGCGCAGGCCTTCCAGGGCCTCATTCATCCACTTCTTGGCAAGAGCGAAGCAGAGCTGACCCCATGGCGCGATGCCCTTCGTAAGGCGCTAGATCAGAACGGACAGCTCATTGTTGATCTGGTTCCGGAACTGAAGCGGATTATAGGAGAACAGCAGCCTGTTCCCGAACTTTCGACGCAGGATGCTCAACGTCGGTTCCACGTAGTGTTCCGCCGATTCATCAGCGTTTTTGCCCGCTCGGAACACCCTCTGGCACTTTTTCTCGACGACTTGCAATGGCTCGATGCTGCGACGCTGGATTTGATCGATGATCTGTTGAGCCAGTCCGACGTGAAGCATTTCATGTTGATCGGCGCTTACCGAGACAACGAAGTGGACCCCACACATCCGCTGATGCGCAAGCTGCAAGCGATACGTCAGACCGGAGCAATCGTGCACGATATCGTACTTGCTCCCTTAACTCGCAATGATCTCGAGCTACTGATTGCAGATGCGCTTCGTTGCGAGCCGGATCGTGCTACCCCACTGGCACAACTTATCCATGAGAAGACCGCGGGCAATCCGTTTTTCGCGATTCAGTTCATTGCTTCGCTGGCTGAAGAAGGATTACTCGCCTTCGATCATGGCGAAGGGCGATGGTCTTGGGAACTGAATCGCATTCACTCGAGGGGTTACACCGATAATGTGGTCGACCTAATAGTGGAAAAGTTTAGTCGCCTGCCTGCCGAAACCCAGAACGCATTAAAGCTGCTTGCATGCCTAGGCACCAGCACAGAGTTCACCACGTTGCGCATGCTTCACCAAGAGTCAGAGGAGGAGATCCATCGCCAGCTTTGGGAAGCTGTCCAAGGCGGCCTTATCTTTCGCTCCGAAGATTCCTACTCGTTCCTCCATGATCGCGTTCAGGAAGCCGCCTACTCGTTGATCACAGAACAATCGCGCGCCGAGGCGCACCTCCGAATCGGAAGGCTGCTGGCAGAGAGAACTCCTTCAGAGGAGCGCGAAGCAAGAATTTTCGAGATCGTAACCCAGCTTAATCGCGCCACTCACCTCATTACCTCGAATGACGAGAGAAAGCGTATCGGAGAATTCAACTTGATCGCAGCCAGGCGGGCGAAACTCTCGACCGCCTATGCCTCAGCTCTTTCTTACCTTGCGAAGGGTCGGACGCTACTGGCAGAAGAGAATTGGGACACAGATTACGATCTTATTTTTTCGCTCGAATGCCTGACAGCTGAATGTGAACTACTGACTGCCGATATGGAGTCCGCCGAAAAGCGGCTTTCAATGCTCGCCGCGAGGGCAAAAAGCGCCCATGATTTGGCTGTTGTCACACGTTTGCAGCTTACGCTCTACACGGCGTCGGATCGACTCGAACGTGGCGTAGAGATATGCCTTGAATATCTTCGGCGTGACGGGACGAGCTGGTCGGCTCATCCGACCGACGACGACGTACGACGCGAATACGATCGGATTTGGTCACTGCTCGGCGACCGACAGATCGAGGACCTCCTCGATCTGCCCTTGGTCGCCAACCCCGATATTTTGGACGTTCTAGAGGTTCTGACGGAACTTGTTACGCCTGCAGTGTTCTTCGACAAAAACCTATGCGCACTCGTAGTTTGCCACTTGGTGAATCTTAGTCTCGAGCACGGCAATGGCGATGGGTCATGCTTTGCGTATGTGTGGTTTGGGATCATCGCCGGACCGCGCTTCGGTAGGTACAAAGATGCATTTCGATTTGGTCAGCTCGGCCACGACTTATTGTGGAAGCGCAGGTTGAAGCGTTATGAGGCTCGCACTTGTCTGTGCTTCGGCGTCGTTGTCCCGTGGACAAAACATGCGCGGCACAGCCGCGACCTGGTGCGTCATGCCTTCGATGCCGCTTACAGGATGGGCGATTTTACATATGCGGCATATAGCTTCACGCAGTTGGTCACGAATTTTCTGGTTGTCGGAGATCCCCTTGCCGAGGCGCAAGCGGAAGCGGAGAAAGGAGTCGAGTTTGCTAAGAGCGCACGCGTCGGACTCGTTGTCGATATCGTCAGGTCTGATCTCCAGCTAATCCGGACCCTCCGTGGCTTGACGAATAAATTTGGTTCGTTCAACGACAAAGAGTTCGATGAAGCTGGGTTTGAGCAGCATCTGGCAAGTAATCCCGCTTTAGCGGATCCTGGTTTTGGATATTGGACTCTTAAGGCAGAAGCACGGTTCTTTGCAGGTGACTATGTTTCCGCCGTCGAGGCGTCATTGAGGGCGCAAGAACTGTTGTGGGCAGCACCAGCACTGCTTGAATCAGCAGCATTCCGATTCTATGGTGCGCTTTCACACGCAGCAGCCTGGGATTCCGCATCTCCCGATGCGCGTCAGAAGCATTTCGAAGCTTTAATAGCTCATCACAAACAGCTCGAAATATGGGCGGAGCATTGTCCAGCGAATTTTGAAAACCGTGTGGCGCTGGTCAGTGCCGAAATCGCACGAATAGAAGGCCGGGTGCTCGATGCCGAAGGCTGTTACGAAAAAGCCATCCGCTCCGCGCACACAAACGGATTCATTCACAACGAGGCCGTTGCCTACGAGCTTGCTGCCCGCTTCTACGCGGCACGAGGCTTCGACAAGATCGCGGATACGTATTTGCGGGAAGCCCGGTATTGCTACGTCCGTTGGGGAGCTGACGGCAAAGTAAAGCAACTCGACTATCTCTATCCCCGCCTTAAAGACGAGGACCCTGCTCGGGGCACAACGAGCACGATTGTGGCACCGGCCGAACTCCTGGATCTAGCGACCGTAATCAAAGTCTCGCAAGCATTCTCAGGCGAGATGGTTTTGGAAAAACTGATCGAGAGGATCATGCGTGTGGCCATCGAGCATGCGGGCGCTGAACGCGGTGTCCTGATCCTTCCCCGATCTGATGAATTGCAGATAGAGGCGGAGGCCACGGCTACGGAAAACGACGTCAGAGTGGAACTCCGACATGTCAACTCAGCCGTGTTGCCCGAGTCCCTCGTTCGCTACGTAATGCGCACTCGCCAGGACGTGATTCTCGACGATGCCAGTACAGGGAACCCGTTTTCGGCGGATCCGTACATTGTTCAGTATCACGCACGTTCCGTTATCTGTTTGCCGTTGGTTAACCAGGCCAGGCTCACCGGAGTCATTTACCTTGAAAACAACCTGACTCCCCGCGTTTTCAATTCCGACCGGATCACTGTTCTGAAGGTGCTTGCGTCGCAAGCGACCATCTCGCTCGAAAATACGCGACTCTACCGCGATCTCGAAAACCGTGAAGCGAAGATTCGGCGTCTAATCGACGCCAATATTCTGTCAGTCGTTATGTGGACTGTTGAGGGTGCCATCGTCGCGTCCAATGATGCCTTTCTACGCCTGGTGCAATACGAGCGTGAAGATGTCGCCTCGGGTCGCGTACGCTGGACTGATTTGACCCCAACGGAATGGCGTGAGTGGGATGAACGCGCTTTGGCACAAATAAAGCAGACTGGCTCCGTACAGCCTTATGAGAAGGAATTGTTCCGGAAAGACGGCAGCCGCGTGCCCGTGCTGGTCGCAGGGGCGGTGTTCGACGAAGGCGGCCACGAGGGTGTTGGTTTCGCGCTTGATTTAAGCCAACAAAAGCGGGTCGAGGAGGCATTGCGCCGAAGCGAGAATTACCTTGCCGAAGCGCAGAAGCTGACCCAAACAGGCAGTTGTGCCATTGATGGCACAAGTCGCGAGACGGTGTACTGGTCCGACGAAATGTTCCGACTTTTCGGCTTTGATCCACACCAGGGCTTACCAATGTTTGACCAATGGTTGCAGCGAATACACCCAGAAGACCGCGATAAGGTGAAGCTGGCGAATGAAAGGACGTTCCTCAATAAAGTAAATTGCGACGTCCAGTTCAGGATCGTGAAACCCGATGGAACACTCACGCATATTCATGGCATCGGCCATCCACTTTTGGGTCCCAATGGAGAGCTTGTTCAAGTGGTCGGCACGATGGTCGATATCACGGAGCGCAGGCGTGCCGAAGAAGCTCTGCGAGAACAAGCTGATCTCCTGAACTTGACGAATGACGCAATTTTCGTTCGCGACATGAATTTGGTCGTCATTTACTGGAATCGTGGAGCAGAGGAATTGTACGGGTGGACTGCTGCAGAAGCCCAAGGCACGAGTAGTGCTGAGTTGCTGAAAACAGTATTCCCGGTGCCGCTTGAACGGATCAAGGCGGAGTTGGTGAGCCATGGCCGCTGGGAAGGCGAGCTCTTGCGCACCAAAAAGGACGGAACTCAGGTGGTCGTGGCGAGCCGGTGGTCCTTGCAGCGCGACGACAAGGGCGAGCCAACAGCCATTCTGGAAACCAACAACGACATTACGGACCGCAAGCGCGCGGAAGACGCGCGCGACAGGCTACGACAGCTAGAGGCGGATCTCGCGCATATCAACCGCGTGAGCACGATGGGAGAATTGACCGCCTCGTTGGCACACGAAATCAAACAACCAATTGGCGCGGCGGTAACCAACGCTGAAGTGTGCTTACGATTGCTTAATCGCAATCAGCCCGATGTTCCGGACGCGCTCGAAGCTGCTTTTGAGATGGCTAAGGACGCGAGGCGCGCAGCCGATATCATCGAACGTGTCCGTTCGTTGTTCCAGAAAGGTTCTTCGCGACTGGAACTTTTTGATGTGAACGAAGCCATTGCGGAGATGTTGATTTTGTTGCACAACGAGGCGAATCGACATTCAGTTATGATGCGCACGGATCTCGCCGAAGGACTCCCTCAAGTGACGGCAGATCGGGTGCAGTTGCAACAGGTATTGATGAACCTCATGCTCAATGGTATTGAGGCGATGAGGCAAAACGGCGGCGAGCTAAGCATCAAGTCGCAGTTGAGTGAAGATGGTCAACTGCTGATCTCGATAAGTGATAATGGCGTGGGTTTGCCTGCCGAAAGAGCAGATCAGATATTCAAGGCATTTTTTACTACCAAGCCTCAAGGCACAGGTCTGGGATTATCGATCACTCGTTCCATTGTGGAATCGCATGGTGGGCGCGTGTGGGCCGCCGCGAACTCTGGACGAGGCACAACGTTTCACTTTACGCTGCCCATCAGAACGGCTGTCGCCGCATGACTTCTCCTGATGAAGCTACCGTTTTCATCATCGATGATGATGCCCGAATGCGCGCCGCGACACTGCGACTCTTGAAGACCGTAGGTTTGCATTCTGAGTCGTTCGCTAGTCCGCAAGATTTTCTACGTCACAAGCTTCCAAATGGTCCCAGTTGCCTCGTCTTAGATGTGCGCCTTCCGGGAATCAGTGGACTGGATCTTCAACGCAAGTTAAACGAGATGGGAGTCCACATCCCCATCATTTTCATCACTGGCCACGGAGACATCCCGATGACTGTGAAAGCGATGAAGTCCGGGGCGGTGGAATTTCTGACGAAGCCATTTCGGGATCAAGATCTCTTAGATGCAATTCAACAAGCTCTCCAGCGCGACGCAAAAGAACGACAACAGCAGACTGAAATTGCGGAGCTGAAGGAACGGTACGCCAAGTTGACTGCTCGCGAGCGCGAGGTGATGGGCCTCATCGTTTCCGGCATGCTTACCAAGCAGATTGCATCCACCCTCGGCACAAGCGAAATCACCGCAACTGTTCATCGCGGGCAAGTGATGCATAAAATGCAGGCTAACTCCCCGGCTGAGCTAGGAAGAATTGCAGAGAAACTTAAGCTTCCGATAACGAGCTAGTCATTGGCTAAATGCAAGTCCTGCGATGACTGGCATCCCGCGTCCCTCTTGCAAAGAGTCCCTTATATAAAGACGTCAGTGACCCTATTACAACCAATAATTGCGTTGTGCGGAGAAAGGGTTATCTTTGACCCGTATGACCAGAAAGAGGAAGCGGAAAATGGTCGCAATTGTTGAAGACGATGAATCTTACCGAGCTGCCGTTCAGCGCTTTCTGAAATCGGAGGGTTTTTGGGTGGAATCATTCCCGTCTGCGGAAGATTTTCTGAACTCTGGCCGACAAAGCGAAACCGGCTGTCTGATAACAGACATCCGCATGCCTGGAATGTCGGGGTTGGATCTGCAGGCCAAGTTAAACGCCGAAAATCATCCGATTCCGACGATCTTCATCACAGCCCACGGCGAGGAGAAGATGCGATTACAGGCAATGCGAGGTGGTGCAGTGAAATTTCTCACAAAACCGTTTGACTGCGGAAATCTACTCGAGGGCGTTCGCGCCGCCCTGGATATGACGACTGCCCCTAGTTAATTAACCACAGTTTTGGTAGGAGGTGGTTGTGGGCTCCTTCGGCACACCACGGTCTCGTGATCGAGAGGATCGAGATCCCCAATTTGACCAAGTCGTCGGCAGCAGCCCTGCTCTGGAATCTGTGTTAGCCGAAGTGGAGCGTGTAGCGCCTACTGATTCCACCGTACTGGTTCTTGGAGAGACTGGAACGGGCAAGGAATTAATTGCCCGCGCTATTCACAATCTCAGCCCACGCTGCGGGCGCCCATTCGTGAAGCTGAACTGCGCTGCCATCCCTTTTGATCTCTTGGAAAGCGAACTCTTTGGTCACGAGAAGGGAGCCTTTACCGGAGCCATCGCACAGAAAATTGGCCGCTTCGAAATGGCCGATCAAGGTACGTTGTTCCTGGATGAAATTGGAGATATCCCGCTGGCGCTGCAGCCGAAGCTGCTGCGGGTTCTGCAGGAACAGGAGTTCGAACGCTTGGGGTCCTGCCGAACGCACCGTGTAAATGTTCGTTTGGTCGCGGCCACGCATCGCGATCTTGCCGAGATGGTCAGGCGGAAGGAATTCCGCAGCGATCTCTACTACCGCCTTAACATCTTCCCTGTGTCGCTGCCACCCTTAAGGGAGCGCCGCGAGGACATTGCGCAGTTGGTCTCACATTTCGTCGGAGTCTTTTCAAGCCGAATGGGAAAACGCATCGATCACGTACCGCAGGAAACGATGAATGCGTTCATCTCGTATTCCTGGCCTGGGAACGTGCGGGAACTTCAGAATCTGGTGGAACGAGCGGTCATCCGTTCGGAGAACGGAGCACTGGCGAATCCTCTGCCAACGTCACAGAAGAGTGCACTGGCGTTGGTTCCGGGAGAACGGACTTTACGTGATTCCGAACGCGCTCTGATCTTGAAGGCTTTGCGTGCGGCAGGCGGAATGATCGGAGGGCCTGGCGGCGCTGCCGCAAGCCTGGGGCTCAAACGCACGTCGCTCATTTCCAAAATGAAACGCCTCGGAATCTATCACCCCCGGCGCCAAAGAGGGATAGATGCACTCAGCCAACAGCTGTCAGGATCAGGCTCAATTGCGGACAGTACTTGGTCAGAGTCTGCCCGAGATCTCACAGGAACGTAACCCGCGACTGTAACTGATGCATCTCTACATCATCAACATGCTTGATCTAATGCAGTGGAGCGCAGATCCCGAACTCCTCGCTTCCCACTCGCTCCTCGGGTCCGAATTGGCCGACTACTTGCGAACTCAAATCGCCCGATCCAATGAGTCTGCCAAGCTTACGATTTGATTAGAGAGAAGAAGAAAGCTCCGTACATGTGATTTGAGCTGGAGTTCTGGTATCGATTCAGTCGTCCGTTCTAGATCAATGTAGGAAGCTGCCAGGTCCTGTTTTTGCGCCGATGGATGACCTTCCAGGCGATCGGCGATTCCGTCCAGTGCCGCAGCCAAGCGGTTGTCAAGCGTCACCTGTGCTGCCTCAATAAATGGCGGCAACTCAAAGCCGGCTAAGTGGAGACGGTACTTCAGCAGCGTGATTCGTATAACGAAGAGCAGGCGTAGCTGTGGACTCAAAGCGCGGATCCGCCGTCGTAATGCAAGATCGCTGTGCCGCGAGGGGGCAAATTCGAAGACAACCGCATCAGCCTGAGCCCGCACCTCATCGAACTTGCTGTTGATCGCGTCGCGAAGCTCATAACTACGTTCGATGGCAGCTTTCAACTTCCCGGAAGTTGGCTCTCTTGAAAACTGCGCCAGCAGTCGGAATGTCGCTACGAAGTTCGTCTTCATTGCCATTCCTGCAGACATTCCCCATAGCTGGTCGAAAACAAGCCACATCATGAATAGCCCGAGCAGAATGCCTACAACGCGATCCCGCGCCGGCTCAAGTGAGGTTTGCACTGCAAAATCGGTAAGGTTGATCAAATAGAAAGCAACTGCGATTTGAACTCCAAAATACGACAGACGTGGACTAGCGGTCGCAAACCAGGCAGCCACAAGCGTGCAGGAAACGAATACGATCGTGAACCCGCCGATGGAATCGAGGTGGGGCAGAATGAATACTTGCGCACCGATCCCCATCACGCCGCCAACTGCCGCGCCCGCAATGCGCAACATTTGCTTTTGCCGAGATGATCCAATTGTGCTTAGCGCCGTAAGAAAACACGTTGCAACCGAGGTGCTGATCCCTTGCCAGTCCTTTACGTTGTACAGGAGGTAGCAAAGAGTGGCCGCGAGGCATCCCTTCAATCCGAACTTAATGTGTTCCCGGTTGGAGAAAGCATCCGCAGTAAAGATCCTTAGAAGTTGATCGCCGCGTGATGGCGCCGGATCGTAGGCTCGCAACGAAGTCGAACCTCTGAAGGCCTCCGGAATGAGTGCGATGGTTTGTTGTATTTCGCTCAAAAGGGGCAGAGAATGCGACCTGTCAATGTCGCTTTGGACTTCAAAGGGTGGGGGCATCCTTCCTTCCAGCAGATCGCGACGGATGCTAGCCATTTTTGCAGCCATGATAGAGATTTGCTCTTTATCTTCATCGCCAAGTTCGATGATGAGCGGTGTCGCACTGGCAGCAAGGTCCACAAGCCTTCCGACCAATGCAACCATAGCTCCCATTTGTTCTCGGTAATGCGGTGAATATCCAGACCGCTGCAAAGTGCGGCGAAGCGTTGAGGTTCCCAGCATGGCATAACGGGTGACCTGGTTCTTCGACTCTTCAGTGAGGGGACGCGATGCAGCATAGGAACAAAGCATCTCTTTAACCGCAGCCAATCTCTCTGCAATCGGGTGAAGAAGATCGTCCTCTGAATTCAGTTGGCTATATACAAGCTCGATGAGGACTGTGATCAAACTGCCGAGGGCAGTTGCGCCGAAGGCCCATAGACTTCCTTCCACTTTGAGCTCTGTCGAAATGTTGCGATCCCATAATGGGATCATGATGATGAGTAGATACCCAAAGCGTGCGGCTGCAGTGTAATTCGTCATTGCACTGAGTGAAAAGAACATGACGAACATGGTTCCGATCACCCAGAGCAGTCGTAAGTTCGGATCCTGCAGAAAGAACAACGCTCCGATCAGAACATAAACAACCGAGAACGCAAACGCGATGATGATCGTCTCAAAATCTCTCATGGTTGCTCGCGAATTTTCACGGGAGATGGTCAGCCCATAGATAGCGCCATAAGCTCCATACGGAATGTGCAAAATCAAGGTGAGAAACATGACCAGTGTGGCGGCGATGGTCATGCGTGCCACAAGTGCAACCCTGCCTGGAGAAGGCGTGAGTTCCTCTTTAAGAAAGTCCTTAAGCCAAGATAGCGGACCCATTGGGGGCACAGGCAGAGTTTGAGGAACAGCAGCCATTAGTTTCCGCGGATCGTGACCACAGCTGACTCGCCAACTCGAAACAGATCGGCCGTGGGATTCTCCACGCGCACCCGAACCGGATAGCGCGATGCCAAGTGCACCCAGTTGAGCGTGCGCTGCACATCAGGAAGGCCCGGGCCCAGCTTGCCAATCACGTCAGGATCCGGCGTGACGCCGAAGCCGATGCTGTCCACGACTCCGGAGAAGCGCAGGTTTGGTCTTGAGAGCACATAGATATCCGCAGACATTCCCGGCTTAATTTGTTTCAGTTGTCCTTCACGGAAATTACCGATGGCCCACCAAGTGCGCGAGTCTATCAGCGTGAACATTTGCTGCCCGACGTGTGCGTATGCACCTTCTGAAATTGTGAGATTGGTCACAAGAGCGTCGAAGGGCGCGTATACGCGACAGCTGTCAAGGTTGTAGCGCGCGGTCTTAACGGCCGCGGCTTTTGCGCCGCGCTGGTTGATCAAAGGCTCCAGCGTTGTCACAGCATGCTTCGCCTGTTCGTGTCGCGCCAGAGCAGAACTCAATTCTGTGTTTGCTAACTGCAGTCGAGACTCCGCCTGACGGAGAGCTTCTGCCTCGGCAATCTCCGAACTTCTGGCTCTATCTACTTGGTCTACGGTGACAAACTGCTTGGGCAGCAGGGGCTCGAGTCGATGCAGATTGTTGTTCGCATAACTCCATTCAGCGCGAGCACGACTAACACCCTGCTGCGCGTTGACCACCTCGGCTTCCATGCTATGGATGTTCGCTTGTGCAACCGAGACGGCACTCACCAGTGCGGCTATTCTTCGCTGTTCATCGACGATTTGTCCTTCTAGCGTGGCCTGCTCAGAAATTGCGTTTTCGACAGCGTATTCATACGGTCGTTCATCGATTTCATAGAGCAGGTCACCCTGCTTCACGAATTGATTGTCTTTGACATTCAGCCGGACCAAGGGACCCTCAACTTGCGGCGCGATGCCGATAAAATTCGCAAATACTTCGGCATCGTCGGTTCGCGGGTAGTGTCCTACGTGGTACAGCACTACGGAAGCAAGCACAGCCGTGGCAGCAACCATCCCTATGCTCACCCAGCGGCTGAGCTGCTTCGTGCCGTTTACCTCGCTTTGCATACTCTCAATTCCTCACTAGCGAAGAAAAATCAGCCAGAGCGCGAACGTGTAGAACGCGGCAAGACTCGCATAGGCCAATACCGGAAACGCTAGTGTCAGTCGGAACTGCCGCAGGGCCAATTGAGTCAGCGCTGTGAAGACGATGGCCACAATGAGACAGACGAGCCATGCCGGAAAAAACGATCCCACAATCTCGAACGATGGCGCTCGTGTACAGCCGGTAAGCAGCAGCGCTGCGATTAACGACGCAGGCCGCGTAAACTCGCGATATCTCTTGGGATTCATGGCGCCAGCTTCTTTGACGAGGGTTGAATTGAATCTGCAGTCTGGAACGCGAGATCAGCCAGCGACGCCAGTACTTGCGTGCGTGCCCTGACATCGGTCGAACGAGCTTGCGCAAGCGTTCGTTGGGCGGCGGTCACATCCAATAGATTGCGCAGACCGTAGTTGTACGATTCGAGTGCAGCGGCATAAGACTGGGTGGCCGCTTCGAGCAGCGCGTTGGCCGCCTGTCGTTGCCGAAATGCGGTATTCAGGTTCGAGTAAGCTGTCCAGACCTGATCGGCCAGCTGATCGCGCACGGAATTTACTTGTGCTTCGGTTGCGTGAAGATCAGCTTTTGCCTGAACCAGCCGGTTTTTTCTTGCACCACCATCGAAGACTGTCCAATTCAGATTCATTTCCAATCCGCCATTCAAACCAGCCGTGTGCCCCCAAGGAAATGTCTGCTGTAGTCCATAGAGTGATTGCGCGGTGGGGCCGCCGCTGAAAGAAAGCGACGGATAAAATGCCGAGCGGGCCTCTTTAACGGTTGCCTTAGCCGCTCGGAGTTGGGCTACTTGTTCGAGGAGATCGGGGCGATGAACAAGAGCGCGATCAATGGCCTGTTCGACGGTGTCACTAATTGATTCTGGAATTCTCAGCTCTGCGAGTGGCTCCACGCGAACGGCGGTCGTTGGCGACGCTCCGAGAGCAGTTGCCAAGTTACCTCTCGCAATCTCTTCCTGCCCCAACACCGCTTGTAGCTCAAAGTCCGCTTGGGCCGTTGCGCTTTTGGCTTCGAGCACATCCGGCAGAGTCGCCAGCCCGTTCTTCAAACGTTCTTCGGCCGCCTGTTGCACGGTTTTCGCGTTGGACAGACTGCTGCCGGCCGCGTCCTCCTGTCCTATTGTGGTTAAGAGCTGATAGTAGGCTTCCTCGACGGCATAGATGACGTGACGGTGAGTGTCATTAAAGGCGAAGTTGGTGGCAAGTGCCTTCGCGCTAGCTGCGTCTATTCGTCCGGAGCGTCCACCAAAGTCAAAGATGAGGTAGTTGAGATCGAGTGCAACATCAAAGTCCCCAGTCGTCTTGCGAGAGAATCTGGTGCCAAAATAATCTTGTGCGCGATTGACTTGAGAGAGGGCCGCAGCCGCGAGCGTCGGATAGAGTTCGGCGCGCGCAACCCTCAAAGCCGCTGCCCGAGAGAGAGCGCGTTGCCAGGCGACACGAGTGTCCGGGTTGTGCATCTCTGCCAAGTCGATCAGATCGGCTAGCGAGTAGGTTTTCGTAAGGTCCAGGTTGAACCTGCTATCGGAAAACTGTTTCGCATCTTCCTCGATTTTTCGCTCCTCGGGCGTATGCCACGAATGATCCGGCGAGATAGGCGCAGTCTGGGCAACAGCGGAACTCGCGTTTTGCACAGTTATCAGCAACATTGTTCGCAGCAAAACCGAACGCAGGTTCGAAAGCCTCAACTTCACTTTGAAGCGCTCACGAGTGAGCTGCACTAATTGAGACGAGAGCAAGACGAATCGCACAGCAGTATCGATATGGGAAATGAGCGCGAGCATCGGCACGACCGCAACCTCTCAGACTCACATCAATGCGCTGAGAGATCCCGAACCCAGCAGACCAGCTCACATTAGCAACGCGAAAATTGAGCGAGTTCATTTACGAATACCGTGCCCTAGGCCTCTCGGAGTGTTGCCGAGGATTGACTTGGGATGCGGCGAGCCAATGCCAAGCCAAACCAAGCGCCCAACACGCCGACTGCGATTCCGACCAGAGTGTCTAGGAAACGCAGAATGGGTTGTTTCCATGCGTGCTCGGGGCTGATGCCGGCAACGACCATCACAACCGTAGTCGTAATGCTTGCGGTGATGATGTCTTCGGATCGTCCGATCACTTCAAGAACGATCGATCCAATGGCAATCAGCAGGACAAGGCCCCAGAGTCGAAATGGGAATGCCAGAAGGTAAATGAGGCAGAGTACAAAACTCAATGACGTTGCCAAGGTCCTGGAGCGGGCTGCATGGATGCTTTCTTCGTAGCAAGAGCGGAAGACAAAGATCGTAGCGATGACAGCCCACATTCCTCCAAGCAGTTCATCGTGCCGTGGCACAAAACGCGAGAAAGCGAGCACATCCGTGATTATCTTGTAGCTAAGAAAGCAGCAAATTGCGAGCAGAACGCTGTGAGTGACCGCCCAGCTCCTATGGGAAAAGTCACGCTGCGCCGGGTTGTTATTCTGTTTTGCTTTTCCTGACATCGCATTGAGAACTGCCATATGAGGACTCCAGACATTGCAAAAGAATCTTTGGCGAAATGAGCACGTCATCCATAGCCCTAGTCTCTGTTCCAGATGTACTCGCTCCAGCTCTGACTTCCGCGCCGACGTTGCCGTTGGCTTAACCTTCAGCGTTGGCGCACTACGGGAGCGTGAAAGCTCTCTGTCGAGGTTGAAATCCGTAGGTACGACGCCGGTGATCAACCGGGCACCGCGATTGAACGTCAGATCCTGCATGGCCCACTGAACGAAGACCAGAAGACGATTCTGAAATGTGACGTTATATATAAGGTGGACGAACGCCCAGACCAACCACGCTAGCAGCCCCGAAAGGTGAAGACCGAAAACGTCGGCCACTGCGGCGGCGCGGCCAATCACTGCCAGCGTTCCTTTGTCGAAATAACGAAAAGGAGGAAGCTCCGGCTGACCTTTGACTTTTCTCAAGATTGTTTCTGCTGCGTAGGTCCCGCCCTGCATGGCCACCTGGGCCAATCCAGGCAGTGGATTTCCATTCGCGTCGGTAGCCGAGGCCAGATCGCCGATGACGTAGATGTCTGAGTACTTGGGAACAGTCAGATCGGGTCTTACTTTGACTCTCCCTCCCTTGTCGGTTTCAGCTTTTGTGCGGCTCGCCAGGATCTTTCCCAACGGTGAGGCCGTGATGCCGCCAGCCCAGATCACCGTTTTCGCCGCGATCGAATTAGTCCTCCCCTCAGAGTCGAAGGTCAAACCCTCCCTATCCACGTGCCTGACCATCGCGCCGCAGCGCACTTTGACACCGAGCCGTGCAAGGGAACGGGCTGCTTTTTCCGACAGGTCATCCGGAAATGGCATCAATACACGAGGTGAGCCGTCAAGCAGAATAATCCGCGATTCCAAAGGGTTTATAGATCGGAAGTCGTTCTTGAGAGTCTGGCGGGCGATCTCGGCAATCGCGCCGGAGAGTTCCACGCCAGTTGGACCGGCACCCACGATGACGAAGGTGAGCCATGCTCGGCGCTGTACCGGCTCGGGAATGCGCTCAGCAACTTCAAATGCATAAAGAATCTTATGTCGAATAGCCGTCGCTTCTTCGATGCTCTTTAGGCCAGGCGCCCACTCTTGCCACTCGTCGTGTCCGTAATAGGATGTCTCCGATCCGGCTGCAACGATCAACGAATCGTAAGGGACAATGGCCCCATCGGCCAATAAGACGCGCTTTAAATCGGGATTTATATCTTCAACTGTGCCAAGCCACACGCGCGTATTCTTCTGGCGGCTTAGTACTCCCCGCATTGGAGCGGCGATCTCTCCCGGTGAAAGCGATCCGGTGGCAACTTGGTAGAGGAGCGGTTGGAAAAGATGATAGTTACGCCGGTCGATAAGCGTTACATCCACCAAGTCACTCTTCAGGTTTTGTGCGGCGGATAGGCCACCAAATCCGCCGCCAACGATCACTACCCTCCAAGGTTCAATCATCGCTGCACTCCGAGAGGATGGGTCATGTCTTGTGGGCGCACCCACTCCTGAAATTGCTCAGCAGTGACGAAGCCCAGCTTCAGGGCAGCCTCACGCAAGCTGATGTCTTCGTGATACGCGGTCAGCGATATCTTTGCTGCCTTCTCATATCCAATATGCGGATTAAGGGCTGTTACCAGCATCAGAGAGTTGTCGAGATGTTCGTTAATGCGTTTGTCGTTCGACTCGATGCCGATGGCGCAGCGATCGCAGAATGACCGCGAGGCGTCGGCGAGGAGTTCGATTGACGTTAGAACGTTGTGCAGCATGACGGGCTTATACACATTAAGTTGGAAGTTCCCCTGCGAACCTGCAAACGCCACAGCATGGTCGTTCCCAAACACCTGAACTGCAACCATTGTGAGCGCCTCACACTGAGTGGGATTGATCTTTCCCGGCATGATAGAGGAGCCCGGTTCGTTTTCGGGAATCTTAAGTTCACCGATTCCGGCACGCGGACCGCAGGCATACCAGCGAACATCGTTGCCGATTTTCATCAGCGCTCCAGCTAGCGTGCGCAGAGCCCCGCTGACGCTCACCATGCCATCGTGTGCCGAGAGCGCCGCGAACTTGTTGGGAGCCGAGAAGAAAGGCTGATGTGTTTCTTCGGCGATTTGATGGGCGGCTAGTTCACCGAAACGAGGATCCGCATTGAGCCCGGTGCCAACCGCCGTACCTCCGATTGCCAGCGCGTATATCCCCGGAAGCGCCTGGCGAATGGCGTCGAGTGCCTGGTCGAGCTGCGCTGCCCAGCCAGAGATGACTTGTCCGAGCGTAAGCGGTGTAGCGTCCTGAAGGTGGGTCCGCCCGACCATCACAACGTCGCGATACTGTTTCGACTTGTTATCGAGTACCTCGCGCAAGCCGCTGACAACAGGAAATAGCTGATGCTCGATTGCCTCCACGGCCGCGATGTGCATCGCTGTGGGAAAAGTATCATTCGACGATTGACTGTGATTTACATCGTCATTGGGATGGATTGGTTTCTTTGACCCAACTACACCACCAGCAAGCTGGATTGCGCGATTGGCGATTACCTCATTGGCATTCATGTTGGTCTGCGTGCCGGAGCCGGTCTGAAAAACGACTAAGGGGAACTCATCATCCCATCGGCCTTCGATCACTTCCTGGGCGGCACGAACGATCAGGTCCACTTTTTCCTTCGGAAGTTGCCCCAAATCTCCGTTGGCTAGAGCCGCGCATTTCTTGAGAATTCCAAGTGCTCGAATGACCGGACGGCCCCAGCGAAAACGTTCGACACCAATTGGAAAATTCACGTGCGAGCGCTGGGTCTGCGCGCCCCATAGATGCTCGGCCGGAACCTGGACATCTCCTAGAGCGTCCTCTTCAATACGAAGCTGGTCAGCTGTTGTGACACTCATGTTTTCAGGTCTCCTTAAAACTGGTCTAAAACTCACTTGCTCCAGAGCAGGGTTCCCCAAGGCACAGCGATGCCAAGGAACAGTATGAGAAAGAGGGTTCCGAAAATTGTTCCGAGACGCCAATAGTCCTTAGCCGGTAGGTAACCACTATTTGCATAAATCGGGCTCGCAGCATCGGCGAAGGGAGTAATGACACCCATGATTCCTAACTCCATGCACAACAGCAGCGCGAATTCCTTTACGGGAATTCCCGGAATTGCAGCCCCTGTCAGCAAGATGACTGGTAGCAGCGCGCTCGTGTACGCATCCACGCTGGCAAACGCATAATGCGCGACGAAAAACAAGGCGAGGAGAAGGATCATTGCGAGGTGGGGCGACAATCCTCGTATATGTCCCGCTATCCCGTCAGCAAACCACTTCACAAAGCCGACATGGTTGAGGCCATCGCTGAGGGTAATCAGCGCTCCGAGCCAGGCGAATGTGCTCCATGCGCGCTTGTGCTCTGCGATGTCGTTCCAGGTCAGCACGCCTGTAAGCAACATGACCGAGACAGCAATAAATGCCACCGTGGCCGCACTTACGTAGACGCGTCCTGCAACCCAGAGCACAAGCGAGAGGACGACAACTCCTGCCAGGATCACTTCTCCTCGCTTCAGCGGTCCAATCTTCTTAAGTTGGTCAGCAGCCCACTTCGGAACCTCACTGTTCTGCTTTATCTCCGGGGGATACAGCCAGTAGGTCAGAAGAGGGATGAGGAGCAGGAGCGGAACCATTACAGGTGCGGCAGTGATAAACCAGTCAGTCCAGATCAACTCTACGTGTGCCAGCTTGTCGGCGAATGCGGCAGCCAGCAAGTTAAAGGAGGCTGCAGTGAGAAACAGCGAACTGGTTACGCATGTGGTCATGATTGCAACCCACATAAGATAGGAGCCAACCCTGCGCGAACTTGAGTCGTTCGGCTTCGAGCCGTAGTCCAAGGCCAGGTCGTTCGCGATCGGGTAAATGATCCCTCCGCTGCGTGCGGTGGGAGATGGGATGAACGGCGCCAGGATCGTGTCCGCCAAGGTGATGCCATAACCAAGCAAAAGGGTGTTCTTGCCCATGCGCTTGATAATGATGAGCGCAAGCCGGTGACCAAGTCCCGTTTTGGAATATCCTAAAGCCAGTATGAAAGCTCCGAATATGAGCCATACTGTCGAATTGCTATAACCTGAGAGCGCCCAGGCGAGAGCTGCAGGGGCCGGACGGAAGCCCGGCTCAGCTAATTGTTGTGGGCTAAACAGCACAAAACGTGCGAGTACTGTGACTAATGTGATCCCAATCACCGCGATGGCAGCGCCGGGCAATGGCTCGAGAATGAGGCCCGCGATTACCCCGACAAACATCGCGAAGAAATACCAGCCCTGCGGAGCCAAACCCGAAGGCACCGGCACTAAAGCTAGGATCACCGTAATTGCCACAGGCGCGATCGCCTTCCACACAGCGGCCGCGGAGTTTGCTTCAGGGCGTCTGCCCGGTGCCGCCACCATTTCATTGGATGGGATTGCCTGATTAGCGCCGGCGAGAATCGTGGTTGAAACGTCTGTTCCCATTATGGTTCTGTCTCCAATAAGTCGGGCTTGATACCTTGCTGCTCAATATCTGATGTCCAGCCATGCAGTCCAGTAATTGACGTTGCGACCTGCTGTGGACTGTCTTATGAACTCGCCTGGAAAGAAGTGCGCGTACTCCGTGAACCAGGTCAAGTTGCGAGTCATTTGCCACCGCAGCTGCGTGGAGGCCTGCGAAGCGACGAATCTGGCGTTGCTTTTCAGTCCAGAAACAAGGACAGCATTGCCGACGCTGTATAAACCGTCGCTCGTGCTTTCACGCCAGAAAAAGGCTGGATTGAACGTCAACGAAACGGACTTGGTCAGCTCAAGCGCGGCGGACGGTTGCAGCGCCACTAGGTTGCGTCTGGCGAACAATTCCGCATAGCTGAAATAAGGACCTTTCTCGTATATCGAATTAAATGTGCTAAGAGTGTGACTCAAAGGATTGTGATCGCCGCTAAAGGCGACGGCTCGAAGCCCAAACCTCGGTTTCAGACGAGTCGACTCGATACGATATCCGTGCTCGGTCGAAACCGCCCACGCGCGGATGGCGTCGGAACAAAAGCTGCCGAACTGGAAAGTAAACTCGTCGTTGTAATCCCAGTGCTGGTTTTTTCCCCAGAGGCGAGTGCCAACAGTCTGCCTTTGTTCTCGTCCCGTTCCTTTACCGTCATACGGCACACTCTGGTTATCCAGCCCCATGTAGTAGAAGTCGGCATTTCCGTGGGGCAGAACTCTAAATGGATGGGTTCCATAGACACTCCAAAAAGCTTGGCCGTGATTTGGTGGATCGTCGAAGTAGCCCGTATTTTCCATAGTTGGCCTGAGGGCAAGTACATCGAAAGTCCAGCCTTGCTTCACCCAGGTCAGACGGACGCCATCGAGGCTGCGCCGGATGTTGCGCCCGTCACGAGTGGAAACCAGATTTTCTGATCCGAGCGCAAGCTCTTGTCTTCCAGCTCGTAACGTTAGGCTGTCACTGCCGGACTTCCAAAGACCAAGATCGAAGAAACCTTGATGGACGTACATCTTTTCTTCGTCGAGTCCCGCTCGTGGCCCTCCGTTCCTGCCGTCTACGAGACTGCTTGCCAGTTCGCCGAAAAAACGGAAGCGGTCCCCGAGGTGAAGATCCGTGTGAAAGAAGTACCGCTGCATGAGGTACGCATTGCCGGCAGGCTTGTCGGACCAATTTGGGTTGCTGACATATTCGCCGCGCTCCCGAATCCAGAAACCGAAGGAGGCATAATAGTTCTCATTATTCTGACCCAGCGGGATGTACTGCATCGAATCGATAAAGCCGATTCGACATTCAGGGTCAGAGAGATACTGATAATCCTCGTCGTAAGTCATTTGTGGAAGCTTCGAGGATGGACTGGGACAAACCGACCCAGAGTCCTGCGTTGTTTGTCCCCAGCCGCTGACAGAGATAAAAGCGAGTGCGAACAGGATAAGCGCCGAAGTTTCTAAGCAACGTTTCACAAAAGATCTCCGCTCACTCGAAGTAAATTGGATACGCGGGGCTCCACTGCGTCTTCTCGACACGCCGACGCAGTTCGTCCGCGCTCATTTTTGGAGCTACGCCATTCTTCTGGGCCTCGATAGCGACCGCGAATGCAATTTCGGCTGCTACTCGCCTGATGTCCGGCAATGGAGGAAGTAAGGAGGCAGCGGGATCTCTGAGCGCAGGCGAATTCGCGCCGAGTGCCCGAGCTGCCGCCAGCATCATTGGCTCTGTAACGCGGCGCGCACCAGACGCAGTCACTGCAAGTCCCATCGCGGGAAAAATGTAAACGTTATTGCATTGAGCGATCGGAATCTTGCGGCCTTTATAACTCACAGGGGCAAAAGGAGAGCCTGATGCTACAAGCGCACGCCCCTCGGTCCAGTGAATCAGATCCTCAGCTTTCGCTTCCGATCTAGAGGTCGGATTCGACAGTGGGAAGATGATTGGACGCTCCGTCTTGCGCGCCATCTCGCGAACAACTGGTTCCGAAAAAGCGCCGCCAACAGTTGAGAGACCGATAAGGACTGTTGCGTTGATTTGTCCAATTACATCGGCTAGCCCAATATGGCCGTTGGAAGTTCGAGGCCACGCGGCAATGCGACTCTCGGGCTGGGCATAAACAGCTTGTTCACCGGTCAAGTCTTTGCGCCCTGAATGCATGAGGCCGTCCCTATCAATGACCCAGAAGTGGGCACGTGCCTCCTGCTCAGAGACTCCTTCTCCCTTCATAGCCTCGCGCAAGCCATCGGCAACACCGATACCCGCTGAACCTGCGCCGAGCATCACGATCTGTTGGTCCTTCAAACTCTTACCGTTCGCTTTGACTGCGCCCAAAACCGCACCGAGCGTTACTGCCGACGTACCTTGGATGTCGTCGTTGAAGGTCAACAATTGATCGCGATAGCGATTCAGAATGGGCCGGGCATGCGGAGTCGCGAAGTCCTCCCATTGCAGGCATGTGTTTGGAAACTCCTGCTTCACCGCCTGAACGAATTGATCTATGAAGTCGTAGTAAGCTTCGCCGGTAATCCGCTCATGACGCCAGCCCAGGTACTCAGGATCCTTGCATCGCTCCGCGTTGTTCGTTCCCACATCCAATACGATCGGCAGCGTTCGCTCCGGACGAATACCTCCAATGAGCGTGTACAGGGAAAGCTTGCCGATAGGGATTCCGAGCCCGCCCGCGCCTTGATCGCCGATTCCGAGAATGCGCTCGCCGTCCGTGACGACGATCACGTCGACTTCCTTATTGGGCCGATGCCGCAACAACTGTGGAATTGAATTGCGGAGTGGATAAGAGACGAACAGTCCACGAGGTCTGCGATAGATGTGGCTGAATTGTTCACATGCCAGCGCCACCGTTGGCGTGTAAACGAGGGGCATCATCTCTTCAATGTGGTCAAGAAGAAGTCGGTAAAAGAGGACCTCATTCGTGTCCTGTAGAGCGCGCAGATAGATATGTCGCTCTAGGTCGTCATCTTTTTTCTGGAATGCCTCGTACGCGCGCACCACTTGCTCGTCAAGTGTTTCCACATGTGGCGGAAGAAGCCCGTGCAGGCCAAATTCTGCCCGCTCCTCCTCAGTGAAAGCGGTGCCCTTGTTCAGACCTTGCCGATTGAGGAGATCCATGCCGCGAGGCATATCCGAAACTGTGGACCTAGTTGATATCGCTGTAACCATCTGCGTATTTCCCTTCTACTTGCAAGTTTGAGCAGTTTGAAATTGACTTACCGAAGCTCGGAAACGGCGTAGGTCCTACTCGTGAGAGGAGGACGACGATCGTGCCTGATTAGGCATTAATGGAGCAGTTCCGAAATTGACACTGAACCGTTCACACCAAACCGAAACCGCACGATATTGCGATAAGTCCACATCGGGACCGAAGCTGTAGTTCTGGTCACCGATGTTTCCTTTCATAGGTCCAAGATCGATAAAACGAGCACTCCGCACACTGCTGCTGTCCGTGGCGTCGTCAGCCCCCAGCAGGTATATGTGGACGTTAGGCCCATTTGACGTTCGGAAGTTTGTGAAGCGGAGCATGCGGCTGCCATCGCTCATCTGGTAGATCGTTGCGGTACCTTCAGTCGGGTGCACAACACTATGGAATCTTCCGGATAGAAGTGTCTGACTGAATGCACCTCCGCTTTGAGGAAATTGTTCGTTGACATTGCGATTGATAAAGAGCCGCTCGGGACGAAATGCATACCAGGCGATGAGCAGCGCGGCGACGAGTACAGGAATTGCGATTTTCCGCTTCTTCAATCCCAAGCTCCTAAAACTGAAATGATGGCCTTGTTGGCCAATCCGAGAACTGCACAGTTCATTCCGATTCGGGACCGGCGTATGTTCGGATCGCAGACTAAGTATTTGAAGATTGACCGCATGCCATATCTAACTAAGGCACGTCTTTGGCCAAACCGCGAGCGCCGGAGAATCTCATCCTCGGGCAGTTTTTATTGCTAGGGGCAAGTCTTTGGCCCACGGATCGCGTCTTTGTGACAACGCGGAGACTTTGCGTGAGAACGTCGAGACTTCTGCGCGACACACATGGTGCGCGACTTATCAATCCAGTAGTTCCGTTCAGATTGCCGAAGGATCACCCAAAATGGGTATTGAAGCCGCTCTGAAAATGTTTAAGCGCGATCTGTGCTCTTCAATTACTTACACTGATGCTGACACGCCTGGTTATGGATATTCGAATGCACATCTCTAGTAGTCCACTGAAACGATTATGCCTCTTGGAAAGATGGTTTATGCAGATAAAAGGCGACGAGCGTGATAGCCACTGTCGGAGTCAAGATTCTGTTGTGACAGTGAAAGCCTCCAAGCTGATTCGAGCCGAATATCCAGGTGGCGAAATCCCACCTGCACACCCGTCCGGAATGCACGCCCAACACGGCGGACCTGCACAACATCAGGAACACGCCGGTCACAGCGTCGCCATGTTCAGACACAAGTTTTGGCTCTCACTCGTGCTCACGATGCCTTCGCTTGTGTGGGGACAGATGCTGCCTCGGGCATTCAGGTACACGGCTCCACATTTTCCCGGCGCGATGTGGATTCCGCCTGTGTTTGGCACAGCGGTTTTCGTCTGGGGCGGCTGGGTATTCATGAAAGGAGCAATACACGAACTCCGCATCCGGATGCCTGGAATGATGACGCTCATAGCGCTGGCCATTTCTGTCTCTTTTGTCTTCAGCGCCGCTGTGACGCTCGGCTATCCAGGAATGCCGCTATGGGAAGAGCTGTCAACGTTAGTGACCATCATGCTTCTCGGC
This sequence comes from Terriglobales bacterium, assembly GCA_035567895.1. NCBI lineage: Bacteria > Pseudomonadati > Acidobacteriota > Terriglobia > Terriglobales > Terriglobales bacterium. Next base: position 33,936 of record DATMPC010000042.1, read on the forward strand.
CACTGGATACAAATGCGCTCCATTTCGCAAGCGCAGGGCGCCATCAAGGAATTGGCGGAGCTTCTGCCTGACATCGCGGTGCGGCTAGTGGCCGAGCACATCGAAGAGGTGCCAATTTCGAGATTGCGTCCGGGAGACATCGTTCTCGTTCGTCCGGGCGCAAAGATTTCCGCAGACGGGATTGTGCGCCAAGGCCAGAGCGCCGTAAATGAAGCAGTGATCAGTGGCGAGTCCCGCCCTGTCCATAAAGCAGTAGGAGTTAAGGTTACAGCTGGTACGGTGAATGGCTCGGGCTCTCTGCATGTCGAAGTCACCGCAACAGGTGAGCGCACATTCCTTGCTGGCATCATGAGGTTGGTTGCACAAGCTCAGTCATCGCGCTCCCGAGCACAGGCATTGGCAGATCGCGCCGCGTTCATTCTTACACTTGTCGCGTTGGGTGCTGGGGTCTTGACTTTTATCGTATGGCTCTCACTCGGCGCAGATGTTGCAATTGCGATCGACCGACTTGTAACAGTGCTTGTTATTGCCTGCCCTCACGCGCTCGGATTGGCCATCCCTTTGGTCATAGCTATCTCGACCACGCTTGCAGCTCACAGTGGTCTCTTGGTTCGTGATCGCCGTGGTCTCGAAGAGGCGCGGACCATCGATGCCGTAGTTTTCGACAAAACCGGCACACTGACTAGAGGCGAGTTTGGTGTCGTGAACATAGTAACTACGGACAAGCTTGGCACTGACGAGGCGCTTAGCCTTGCTGCTGCCATCGAACACGACTCGGAGCACACGATCGCAAGAGGCATCATCAGAAGTGCAGAAGAGCGCAAGCTGACCATTCCAAGAGCACAATCTTTTGAAGCCATTCCTGGAAAAGGCGTGAAAGCACGCGTGGATGGGCACGAACTTTATGTTGGCGGTCCGGCACTGCTACAGACGTTGAGGATAACGGCCTCTGAAGCTTTAGCTCGAGCAGCGCAAGAGGCGAGCAGTCGTGCACAGTCGGCGATTTACCTTACCGAGCGCAACGCCGTGCTGGCCGTCTTCGCCGTCGCTGATGTCGTTCGACCTGAAGCGAGCGAAGCAGTAAGACTTCTGCATCAGCGCGGCATCGAAGTTGTCATGATGACAGGCGATGTGGGAGCCGTAGCCGATTCCGTCGCCGCTGAGCTTGGTATTGATCTCGTTTTTGCGGGGTTGTTGCCAGAACAGAAGTCAGCCAAAATCGAGGAGTTGAAGCGCTCGAATAAGCGCGTGGCGATGGTCGGTGACGGCGTGAACGACGCACCGGCACTGGTCACCGCTGACGTGGGAATTGCAATAGGAGCGGGTACCGACGTCGCCGTTGAAGCGGGCGACATCGTACTTGTGCGTAGCGATCCTCGCGACGTGCCGCGACTTATCGATCTGTCAAAGGCCAGCTATCGAAAGATGGTCCAGAACCTGGGATGGGCGACCGGATACAACGTTGTCGCGATTCCGCTCGCTGCCGGCGTTTTGGCGCGCTGGGGCGTGGTGCTTTCGCCCGCAGTTGGTGCTGCATTGATGTCCGTGAGCACGGTTATTGTTGCTATTAACGCACAATTGCTACGGCAAGTGCGGTTGTACTGACGCCATTCCAAGGATTACAAATTCTCGAAGTAGTGTGTTAGAGCCACTTCGGAGTCGGCGGTTGATCAGGATACGCAAGTGTCAGCGTGTTGAGCACTGTGAAATTGATCTAGCGAAGAAGATTGACCCGAGCGAGATCAACAATCTCGTTACCGCGTCCGTTGAGAACCGCTCTGAGCATGAACAGGCTGAAACCCTTGGCCTGTTCCAACGAGATTGTCGGCGGTATCGAGAGCTCCTGACGCGACACCAGTACCTCAACGAACGCGGGGCCGTCATACTTGAGAGCCTTCTCGATCGCGGGTTCTACCTCATCCGGTGTTTCCGCCTTAAAGGCGACTAGTCCAGCTCCCTCTGCAATCTTTGTAAAGTCAGGATTGTAGAGGTCTGTTCCAAAATCGAGAATGCCGGCCGCTTTCATTTCCAACTCAACAAACGCGAGGGAATTGTTCCTGAAAACGACAATTTTTACCGGTAATTCATGCTGCCTTAGTGTGAGGAGATCGCCCATCAGCATGGCAAAGCCACCATCGCCGGACATCGAGATCACCTGCCGACTGGGATAGCTCACCTGAGCGCCGATGGCCTGAGGCAGTGCATTGGCCATCGATCCATGTGTGAACGAACCCAGGATCCGGCGCTTGCCATTCATGGTGAGATACCGCGCCGCCCAAATGGTCGGAGTTCCTACGTCACAAGTGAAGACCGCATCATCGGCCGCAAGACGATCGAGAACGCGTGCGACATATTGAGGATGGATGGGCTTCTTGTTCGAGTCGGCCGTCGCCAGGTCATCCAGTCCCTTGCGGGCTTTTTGATAGTGCTCAAGCGATTCCTTCAGATGTCGCTCGTCCTGGTTTTGCTCCAACTTTGGCAATAGAGCGCGAAGTGTGCTCTTTGTGTCTCCTACAAAAGCGAAATCGACTTTGCTACGGCGTCCAATCTGCTCGCCGCGAAGATCGATCTGCACTACAGTTGCCTTTTCGGGAAAGAACTGGCGATAAGGGAAGTCAGTTCCGATCATCAGCAAAACATCGCAGTTCATCATTGCCTGATAACCGGACGAAAACCCGAGCAGACCGGTCATGCCCACATCGAATGGGTTGTCGTATTCGATAAACTCCTTGCCGCGCATTGCGTGGACAATAGGAGCCTGTAGCTTGCCCGCGAGTTCAATCAACTCGTCGTGAGCGCCCGCGCAACCTGCGCCGCCGAGGATAGTTATCTTTTGTGATTGATTCAGAAGATCCGCGAGAATGGCGATTTCTTCATTCGGCGGGCAGACTATAGGTTTGGGCTCGGAAAAACGCAGCCGTGGCGTTTGCTCGACAGCATCTCGCAAGGCTATGTCACCGGGCAGCGCAACCACTGCAACGCCACGTCGTGAAACAGCTGACTGCATTGCAATCTCGAGCACGCGAGGCATTTGCTCGGGCTGAGAAATGAGTTCGCAGTAGTGACTGCATTGTGCAAACAGATGCTCCGGATGCGTCTCCTGGAAGTATCCACTTCCCAACTCGGCACTAGGAATGTGTGCTGCGATCGCGAGCACAGGAACGCGGCTGCGGTGGCAATCGTAGAGACCGTTGATCAAGTGGAGATTGCCAGGGCCGGCGCTCCCGGCGCAGACTGCGAGTGTCCCGGTGAGATGCGCCTCAGCTCCGGCAGCAAAGGCTGCAGTTTCTTCATGTCTCACATGAACCCACTGAATGTCTTTTCGTTTGCGGATTGCGTCGATGACACCGTTGAGAGAGTCGCCCGAAACGCCGTAGATCCTCCGAACTCCTGCGTCGGCGAGAACATCTACCAGAACATCAGCTACTCTTTTACCCATACTGATTCGCTCCTTGTGTCCGTTTGCCTCATCGTAGATCTCACGAGGTCAGGGCTTCACCCAGGGACCAAACAGCGGCGCCGAGTGAAATGACATCCTTTAGCAAGAACTGTCCGGGCATTGCGGAAAGTGCTGGAAAGCCACCGAGACTCGGTTCCCACCCTGGCGTTGAAAACAGGAACGAAAGGGTAGTTAGGAACATCAGCACTGCCAGAGCGCTGCCAATAACGCATGCCTTGCGCGACCAAGGTCGGAGCGCAATCAAGATCGCGATAGCGACTTCGACAACTCCTAGTCCATCAGAAAACTGTCGCACCGTTGATATTCGGTACGTCCAGCTCAGGAATGGACTGTGTGCTACTAACGGCTGAATGCCGCTCGCCTCGTACCCCGTGAACTTCATAAATCCAATCCAGCCGATGACGAGCGCCAACCCGTAACGAATTAATTGATGACCAATTGAAGTGATCGTTGAACCGATTTGCTCTGTCCCAGCAACATTCTTTGCTGCTGAATAGGTCATCGTTGTTGAATGCGCCATTGTTCCGCTTCTCCTATCTATCTCCAATTGATCGGAGACATGCAGTTTGCGCCAACGTCCTTGCGATTAGCTGCGCCTCCGAAGGTCTGCATTGCACGAATGGGGCCAACAGCAAATCCGGTTTTCCGTTATTTCAAGATGTGTGAGGCAGAAAGGCTTATGCCAGCCGAAGCCATGTATCAACTCCCGAACCGGTGTCCCGCAAACGTCTTCACGTCGCCAGAGCGACACCACCAATCGACTTAACAACCAAAACGTGTTGATTGCCTGCCCTTCGTCAGCGAAGTTGCAGCAGTGCTTTTAGCATTAGATCGCGCATGACTTTCGTGAAATGCAAGTACGAATCGAGCAGCGCACCCGTCAGATTTTCCCCGGATTGAGCAATGGAAGTCGGGATGCTTATGAATCGTGCAGAACACAGCATTCAATTCTGTGTTCTGCAGAGGCTACCGCAAAATGGAAATGGATGCGAACCAAATCGCGACACAATCGGCTACGGACATCGATCTCGTGCATTCCGCCAAACAGGGGGAAGTTGCAGCATTTGAAGAATTGATGAAACGCCACATGAAACGGGTTTTCGCGATCGCGTATCACATGACTCGTTCGCGTGAGGATGCGGAAGACATAACTCAGGAGACGTTCCTCAAAGCGTGCTGCCATCTCAAAGACTTTCACGAGAAGGCGCAGTTCACTACCTGGGTGACACGAATTGCGGTAAACACCGCCTTGACCAAGGTTCGTCAGTCGAGCTTGGTCCAGATCGGCTCGAAGGGAGAGCCATTCTGGGAGCCCACCGGGACAGCCGAAGAAGTTGTGGATTGGAGCGCAAGCCCGGAAGGGATCTACAGTCGCTCGCAACTCCGTGAGCGCCTGAGAAGCGCCTTGGAAGGATTGCCGCTAATTTACAGTACGGTTTTCGTTTTACGAGATGTGTACGGGTTTTCTATTATGGAAACCGCGACTGCGTTGCAATTGAGCGTTCCCACGATCAAAACTCGGTTGCTGCGCGCGCGTTTGCAGCTTCGCGAAAGCTTGAGCGGGAGTTTTTATTCCCACGTGGATAGACGCCGAGCACGTACGATCGAACCTGGTCGTTCGTGTTCGGCGCTTCATTCGGTAAAGAGCCGAAAAACGCTACAAAAGACAGTGCTCACATAAGCGAAGTTGCAGCCGGGAAACGGTGACGCACATAGAGTGTCCCGTTCCGGTAATCCTAAGCAAATACTCATCAGACGCTCACTCTAGCATTAACGGTGTACGACACGCTCACGCCATTCCAGAGCGCGGTTGCCCAAGGCGACCTTTGCCAACAGGTTACCGCTTGTGCTGTCGGATTGATTCGGCGCGTTGGAATCTAAATCAGCGACCAGTGATCCGGATCAACATTTCCAGACCACTCGTGAGTGTGATCTTCTGACGTCCATGGAACGCGGTGGTGCCCAAACCTCCCGCGCCACCAACGATGGAGCCGATTCCAGCTCCCTTGCCGCCGCCGAAGATTCCACCCAGCAAAGCGCCAGCTCCTGCTCCGATGGCGCTGTGCACAACGGCGTTCCTGCCTCTCCCACCTGATTCGATCGCGCCTTCTACATCCACCTTCTCGCCTGATGGCGCATGGTAAAGCTGGATAATCTCGGCGTGAATCGGAGCACGACGTCCGTCCGGCATGACGATCCGGTCAAATCTAAGCATCATGCTGGTATGGCCTTTGAGTCTACCTGACATGTCGATGGAAGCGATGTGTCCGTACACCCGTGCATTCCGGTATTCCCCTTTATCGACCACGGTTGCACTGAATGGGTCTCCGATTTGAGAGTCAACGCTGGTCAATGTGTCGTCTAATCGAATTCGCAGAGCAATATCCGTTGGAACGCTGAGTATTTCGTCAGCTGCAAGCGCTTGCGAACAGAAAATTGCGATTAGCGCCATTAGCAAACCTGCAGCTATTGCCGGCTTAGAAATTGGGAACTTCTTTAGTTGTTGGACAGACATTTTCTTCTTCCTTCTAATTGATTTTGAAATGCATCCCTAGATCAGCTGCTCCCAAAAGGGATGTTCCCAGAACAAAGGGGAGTTAACTTATGCCACGCAGAGAAGATGATCATGACGAATCGGATCGGCGTCTGCAGCCTTTTTGAATCGGCGTGATCCAAGTAAACCGCGACGACAACGGACTACCGTAGGCCAACGAAAGTTGCTGAGGAGGCGCTTGCCATTGCTGCGCTGCCCTGCAACCCTCTCGCATCCTGACTGAAGTCCCGGAATCGGCTTACTGCTGCGTCGGCCTCCTTAATGAAAATCACCCGGCCTTCGGGGTCGAGATCGATGCGGACGAAGTCGCCAAACTGCAACTGGGAAGTTGCCAGCAGGCTCGCCAGTGGAGACACAAGATTCTTCTCTATCGCTCGTTTCAGATGACGAGCCCCATACTTTGCGTCCGTGCCTTCTTCCAACAGAAAGTTCCTGACGCTTTCTGAACAACCAAAGAGAAATTTCTTCGAGCCCGACGATGCGAGAATGCGCTTCTGCACCATCTCCAACTCGAGATCTAGGATCCGCTGCAAGTGAGCCGCACGCAATGTCTTGAAAACCACAACCTTATCAATGCGATTCATGAACTCCGGTGTGAACTTGCGCCGTGCCGCTTCCACCGCCGTACGATCGATCTTCTCGTCAAAGTCATCATTAAGGAGTTCTGCTTTCGGCGAAAATCCGAAGCGGCCGTTTGCCAGGTTCGACATCTCGGCCGCCCCGAGGTTGGACGTCATAATAATGATGCACTGCGAAAGATCTACGCGACGGTTATCGCCCAGAGTGAGTGTGCCCTTGTCCAAAATGCCAAGCAGTAGCTGCCACAACGCATCGGAAGCCTTTTCAATCTCGTCAAACAGCAGGATGGAAAGCTTCAGCTTCTCGGTATGCCACTGATCAATAGCCTGCTGCGTCAATACCGGATGAGTCTCACGATGCCCCAAGTATCCCGGAGGAGAGCCAATCAGCTTGGCGATTTCGTGGGAATGCTGAAACTCCGCACAGTCGATCTTGATGCAGGCACGAGGATCGCCAAATAGTGCCTGCGCCATCGTCTCCACCACTCGCGTCTTTCCCGAACCGGTCGGCCCAAGGAACAGCAGATTACCTATCGGACGTCCCGGCGGATTGAGGCCCGCCAAAAACGTTTGATAGATATTTGCCAGCTCTTCGACAGCCTGTTCCTGGCCAACAATATTTCTTCGCAGAGCATCCGCGAACACAGTCGTCTCACCGTTGCGACGGTTAGGATCCAGAACGATGGTTTGGCTTTTCATACGACGCTTACCTCTACACGGAGCAACTAAGCAGTTCGCATGCCAGACCGTCGAACTCTGTGGAAATCGCGAGGAGTACTCGCGATTGACCGTATCAGCAACATTTCAACAGCATAAGAGGTCAACGAGTGTGACTTCGTCTCTTATAAGTCGGCTACCGATCTGCCTCAACGATTCCTTCAGCAAATTAGGAATATCGGCATTACACACTCGGTCATGTCGTTATTGGGACACCGAATGATGGACTCTCTGTCGATATAGCATCAGACAGTCCATTGAACACGTACTTCGAATCGCACAAGTCGGGGTTGCCGTCCTAGCGCGTTCGCTCCTGCTCCTTCTGCTCAGGATCCGGTCGCTTCTTCGATGTCATGATCATTGCGATAGCGTACTGAAGAAAAGATGTTTAGCCGTTTTAAGAAAAGCGCTTCATTCTTTCAGGCATCATCGCTCAATGTTCGTGACACGTTCTTCACCTTATCCTGCAGAACTTACGTTCATAACGCTTTGGCAGACCAATTGCCATACGTAGATCAGAATGAAACCAGCAGCTCACAACATCTCTCAGTCATCAGCGGCTCCTATCCAGCCACTCCTCAGTAACTTCCGTTTCGGGGCAAGAATCTGTTTTTGCAAACAGACTCTTGCCTCTCGCCTCATCAAAGTGGACTGGCTGGTGCTTCGGCACTTCGAGACCGCAGAGAAGAAATCAGATGAGGCCGTTTAACAACATGCCATTCCAGCTCCGGGATGCACGGTTCTTCACTCACTTACATCGCGACGTGCAAACCCAGATGCAAAAAGGGACCTTCTTGAAAACAAAACTGATCGCCATCCTCCTTTGGACAACACTTACGATTTCTCAATTATCGTTTGCGGAGGTGCCGCGGAAAGGAGAGAACGTTCCGGCGTCGCAACTAGCAGCGACATCTGACGCAAACACATCCGAATCGCTCGCAGCTGTACTGTCTATTCCGTCCTCAACTCCACGTGGTCCTAAAGACCTGCTTCAAGACTACGAAGCAGGAATGTTAGCCGTTGCCCAGGAGTTTTCTGGAAAGCTTGTTGCTATTGCCGGAGCTGTCCAGCGCGGCGAGCTTAGTAGAGAGCAAGGAGAGGAAATCAGTGGAGAGCAATATCAGCTGGCTGAGATGCAGTTTGGTCTATTGAGCACCTTACGAGAAATGTTAGCTCAAGATCTTGCGCGAACGGCCGCAGCACCGCCCGCTGTCGCAAAAGAAACCGAGGGAAACGAAGCTGTTCTGGTAGAGGTCCCATTGTCACCTCTGCAGCTCAACACCGAGGTAATTCGGTATTTGGACCTAACTCCAGCGCAGGTCACGTCTATACAGGAGCTAGTGTCGGAGGAACGCCGTACTCTCGAGCCGTTAATGGCTCAACTGCAACTGACAAATGAACAACTGGTCGCCATTACTGGTCAAGACCAGACGAAGAACGAGAAACAGGTCAAGAGCTTAGCCAATGTGCAGGCACGCAATCTGACGAACCTGATTGTTGCGAATTCGCGGCTGCGCGCAAAGATTTATCAACTCCTCAACCCACAGCAACGACGGAGACTTGATGAGTTTCGGAAGTCGCCAGAGGCTCTGGCAGCTAACAACTAATGGTGACTAGAAAAAATTCATTTCATCCCAACTTCTCGCCGAGCCAATTGGATCTCGTTCAGAAACGGCTAGTTCGCTGCCAAATCTCTACTGTTATTGGACCACCTGACAACCGTTACCTTCTTTTATCGCCGTTAGATGAGGTGGACCCTCAGCAACGCGAAAAGCCTTCCCATGTCGACGCGGCGGCTTTCAAGACTGCCCTTCTTTAGGCCGATTCGGGCAATCTGCTGCTTGAGGGATTTCCGCCCGATCCTAGATTTCCACCATTATTTCTTCTTCGCTGCACCCGCTGAAGCGGCGGCGTGCTTTGATTTCACCTTCGCCCATCTTCTACGCTGTGCTGCGGCTATTCTGGCACGCGCCTCAGGGCTCATATGTCGCCGTCCTTTTCGAGCAACAACCGATATAACTCGGCGGGCCCCGACGGCAGAGGGTCGCGAACTGCTTTGAAGAACTGCAATCGCGCGTTCGAGGTCTACACACAACTCCCACCTCTCGCGATTTTCCGCGCTGATCTTTCCCGGTCAAGTGCTCATACGTTAGGCGTTTCCCTGCAATCTGTAAGCGTGCCACCATCTTCGTCGTCGGGATGGCCAGTGATCTCAATCAGGCTGGCGCGCGTCTGCAGCTTGCGAAGGCTCTGGCGCAACGCTGCCGCTCCCCGATCGATCGCCAACGGCACTAGGTCTAAGTTTGGGGCTGGTGCGAAGTCAACCGACTGGTGGGCGAAAACTCCGCCGGACAGAATTGCCGACAAGGCAAGGATTGAAAGCTGGCGAAGATATTTCATAAAACTTCCTCAGATCTTGATGTCCCTAGCCACCCATATATAAGGAGAGAAGCCGCCGCGTTGACATTGCCGAAACTGCCCGATGATCAGCGAAGACAAATACGAGTGCGAGCTTCCGGTCGCTTTGGTTGGCGATTCTTGCAGATCGAATTAGCTTCACTTGGAAAGGATGATTGCTTTTGCGCTCTCGATTCGCTTCGGGTACTCGCTTTGCTTGTGTTTCTTCAGCGATATCCAGGAGTTCATGGTTTCTTGCTCCCTGCGCATTACAAGAATCTGGGCGCTCAATGTCTCCTGAGCTGGACCACCCGGAATGGTCCTGATCGCGACAAAGTGTTCCGGATCGAGAGCTTGGCGAAGGAGGTTTGCGCCGGTGCGAAGCGGCCGCCCGATGATCTCCCCTGCAAGGTCCTGGACGGCAGCTACCATCGCTTCGGTCTCGTACTCGCCCAGCTTTTGCACTGCGGCATGTACTAGGCGATGCGCGAGCCGAAAGCTCAGTCCTTCGCTGCGCACTAACGTATCGGCAAGCTCCGTCACTGTGAGGAAGCCACTCCGGGCACGGCGCGCCATCTGCTCTTTATTCACCTGACAGCCCCGCATTACCCCCGCAAACAACTTCAACGCCCGGGTGGCGTCTTCGAACACCGAAAAGACTAGCGGCTGGAGATCGTCCTCGCTGTCCACGATGTCGCCAAAGGGCGTGTTGTGCGCGCAGGTCAATACCCCCTGCGCGTGGGCGAAGGCTTTACTCGCCAGAATTCTGGTGTGCTCAAGCGACACAGGGTTCCGCTTCTGCGGCATGATGCTGGAGGTCTGTACCAACGAATCGTTCAGGCGCAGAAAATTGAATTCAGCGGTGCACCATTGCAGGCAATCCTGCACCAGTTTGCCTAGGTTGATCATACAGATCGCAACCGCGGAAGCCGCTTCGGTTACGTAATCAATCGCGGCGATCGCACCGTAGGAATTGATCTGCAGGCCTTCGAAACCCAGAAGCTCTGCGGTGCAGTTGCGGTCGATAGGGAAACCGGTAGTGGTAATGGCACAGGCCCCGAGCGGATTGCGGTTGACCGTTGTCCAGGCAGAACACAGGCGATCAAAATCACGGCCCAGGAACTCGGCCGCCGCCGCCAGATAGTGGGCGAAGGTCGTCGGCTGCGCGGGCTGGGTATGCGTGTACCCCGGCATCAGCGTAGTGATGTTGGCTTCCGCCAAGCGCAACAAGGCGTCCCGCGCGTCGGCAACGCAAGTAGCACAGCCAAGCACTTCGTTGCGAACGCACATACGATAGAGAGTGAGATCGATATCGTTGCGGCTGCGCGCGGTGTGCATTCTGCCAGCGACGTCGACCCCTATGTCCGCGGCAAGCAGGTCTTCGATATAGAAGAAGAGGTCCTCGCACGTGCCGTCGTAAGTCGCGGACCTGATCTTCTCAAGGTCAAGACGATCCAGAGCGCTCAGGCAGGCTTGCGCATCCTCGCGAGAGAGGATGTGCTGACGCTCGAGCATGATCGTATGGGCATAGTGAATCTGCAGCAGACTGGCCAAGAAATAGCGCTTCGCATCTTCGAAGTTGGCCGCCAACACGGTTTCGCGATACACCGGAGCGGGAAACTTCTCCGTGGCTGCAGCCTCGTCGAGGCGAGTCGAATTGGAAGTCACGAGCCTCTCATTCATGGAAAGCGGCGGATACCCATCTCGCTGGTCTCTCCATTTGCGTTAGAAGCGGGCCACCAAGCCGAGTTGGACGATTCTGCCTTCGAGCACGGTACTGGATTTCGGGAAGCCGGATGGCAAGGGAATGACCGCGCCCGTCGAGCTAACCGGCAGACCGGTTGTCGCCGTCGGGAATCCCACGGAATCCAGACCGCCGATCGCTATCGAGCTGTTCAAGCTGGTCACGTTGGGGTGGTTAAAGAGGTTGTTTGCCTCAAGGAAGAACTGCGGCTCCAGCCGCTCCCAAAGTCTGGCGATGGTACGCGTATAGCGAAGATCTACTTGGTAGACTGATGGTCCTCGCACTGAATTGCGCCCAATAAATAGAGGCCGCGTGACTGCGGAAGTCTTCTGGTCGCCGTTGATCTGAGACTTGCCGGTAATGTTCTGCTGGTCTCCCGAGGAAAGATTGGTGAGAAGCGAAAACATGTTGTGGTTCAAGATACCTCGCAACACCGCGTTTCCGCTATTTACTCTGGGCTCAATGATCGAGCTCATGGTGAACGAGTTGGGGCGGTTCACCAAGCTGTTCCCGCGATCGCGCAGGCGGTTGCTTGGGTCCTCGATCGGCAGATTTTGTTCGAAGCTGTTCACATCGGGCGCGTCGCTAATGGTATGCGACCAGGTATAAGCCGCACTCACCTGCACTCCCGCAGAGAGCCTGTGCGTGTAGTTGATGAGACCGGCGTCATAGACGGAACGCGCTCCCGACTGCTGCAGCAGAATATTGTTGAACTGAGGAAATAGCCTCGTGCTGGCATTCACATTCTTGCTGTAGACCGGCCGTCCATCGGGAAGAGCAGCGATCGGATTAATAAGGTTTATGTTGCTCAGGAACTCGAGGTTCCTGGCTCCCGTATGAATGTAGCCGAGTGTAATGCTGTCGTTGCTGCTGAGTTCGCGAGACAGCTGCAGGCTGGTGTTGATGGTATAGGCATTGCGGAAGTTGGGGTCTACCGAGGTCACATCATTTGGGGTTCCCGTTGGTGCCACCGAAGTGAGGATGGTTGGATACGCCGGAGCACCGGAAGAGGTCGGTCCCAAGGATACTGACGAGAGATTCCCATTATTCAGCAGAGTGTTAAACCAGGTGTTGGTTGCCGGCGATTCGTAAAAGATTCCGCCGGAGCCGCGAACGATCGTCTTCGGCGTCAGCCGGTAAGCAAATCCTACTCTCGGCGCAAAATTTGCGCCGGGAGAATTAAAGTTCCGGGAATCGACGAAGGGAGCGTTCGGATCGGAGGGCGGGGGCACGAACTTGTCATAGCGGAGCCCGTAAACCAGCGTCAACTTCGGCGTGAACTGCCAGTTGTCCTGCCCGTACAAACTGAAAAAGACCGAATGATAGGACGGGACAGTGCCCCCGTTGCTCACGTTAACGGTTGAATAGGACCGCGGATTGGCGCCGGACTTTGCACTCTGATAAGCGGCGATACTGGGAAATATGTACTGCGTGAAGGAATCGGCTTTCTGCAGATCGACGTTCTCCTGCCATGATCCTCCCCACTTGTAGGAATGTTTTCCGTGAATCCAAGTCAGATTTTCGTTGAGGTTGGGGATCTTCTCGGTGAACTGATCGCCCGCAGCGGTGGTTCCATTAAAATTTGCAGTCCCTTGAATTTGCACCGCTGGTCCGGGAGCGGTCAGGGTGCCAGGAAAATGGCTGTTGCTGCGCAGCGGCCAGGAAAAGCGGAACTCATTCAGCAGACTCGGCGTAAGTGCGCTCACGACTTGCATACCAATCACGTGGGCTTTGTCCTTGAAATCGGAACTGGAATCGAGGGCAAACAGCCCGCCCACGTTGGTGTTGAACGGAAATGAATTCCTGAAATAGTTGTAGCGCACGAATGCAGAGTGCTTATTGTTAATCACCCAATCCACGCGCGTGTCCACAAACTGACCGTGCAACGTGCCGGGACCGGTTGCGAGCAGCGTCGGGTCGATCCCAATCGCTGCCGCGTTCGCGGCAGTGATCGTCACCGGCGATGGCTGGCCGCGCTCCAGATGCTCGTACGCTCCAAACCAGAACAGCTTGTCCTTGATCACCCGCCCCCCGGCATTAGTGGAGTAGTCGTTCAATTTCAACTCCGGTTTCGGCGCCGTCGGCGATAGCAGGATGGGGCGGGCGCTCGCGTCTACCCAACGGTGAATGTACTCGAACATCCCGTGGATGTCGTTGGTCCCGGAGTTGGTGATTACGTTGAAGATGTTTCCCGAGGTCATGCCGAATTCGGGTGCGTAACTGTTGGATACCGTCTGCACTTCACGCACGTAGGTATCGGAGATAGGGAAGAGGCGAAGACCGTGGCGGTCTTGCTGGCTATCGACCATTCCGTCCATCTGGTAGTTGATTCGGTCCAGCAGGCCGTTGGTGTTAATCGTTCTGGGAATTCCCAGTTCGGGATTTGGATGGCCGCTCACGCCCGGTTGAAACAAAATAAAGTTGTATGGATTGCGCGATGTCAGCGGAAGGTTCTCAATTTCCTTGGTATCGATCGTTCTCCCCACATTGACGCGTGTCGGTTCAATTAGCGGTGCGCCACCGGATACTTCTACAGTGGTCGAAACGCTTGCAAGCGGCATGTGCGCATCGATCACTGCTTCCTTGCCGGCTTCCAGCAAGACTTTTGAGGCGCGCACGTTGGCGAAGCCGTCCTTGGTAACGATTACGTCATACGTGCCTAATGGAAGGTTGGGAAAAACGTAGTATCCGTCGGAACCTGTCTGCGTGGTTCGGGAGAGGCCAGTGGCGGAGTTGTGAATCGCAACCGTGGCGCCTTCGATCGAGGCATCGGAGGCATCCGATACCCGTCCGCGCACCGTACCGTTGATCGCATCCGACTGTGCGAAGGCTTGGGTGACCCAAATCGCACTAACCATGGCGAGAACCATTGCAAATACAAACAACCGAGTTCCCCGAAGTGTCCCCTCGCGTTGCCACTTAGACGTTTTCATTCCATCCTCCTGAATGCTGTCGGCCACTTGTTGAAGCATCAACGCCGTAACCCTTGGACTCCACAGAGCCGTTTGCGTCATCAACCGGCTCGCGTCTTCACCGGAAACCGCATATGCTGGCGCCCTTCAGACCTTCGGCGAAATCCATGCTGCTCCGCGGCCTGGATGGCGAGCCAAACCGCCCCATGCAGTTGGGCATCCTGTCCCAGACCGCTCGCAACCACTTCCGGGCGTGCAAACTCGTTACGCGCAATCGCTGTGCGGGTCGCTTCGACCAGGACAGGATGGCTACCAATTCCTCCACCGAGAACAACCAATGGCGTGTCCAGAACCAGGCTCATGTTGACGATGGCTGCGGCGAGGTGCTCGGCCGTGCTGTGCAAGATTCGTTCGGCACATTCATCGCCACGGGCGGCAAGATCGAAGATCTCCGTAGGCTGTATCTGGCCGCCGTGGCCGTTGGCGCAAGCCTGCCAGGCACGCTTGATGCCTTCGCCACCGATCGCCCCCTCGAGCGCCCCGAGGCCATTGATGCGCAGAGCTTGGCTCGGCAACCCCGGCAGTTGCATGTAGCCGATTTCGCCCGATGACCAACGGGCCCCATGAAGAAGAGCGCCATTCACCACAATTCCGGCGCCCACGCCTGAGCCAATGGCAATGAAAGCAAAATTGTCGGACTGCCCGGCGACTCCACAGCAGCCTTCACCGATGGCGCCGAGATTTACGTCGTTTTCGATCGTTGTGCTGATCCCGGTCTTGTCCTGCAGAAGCTCGGCCAGGGGCACGTCATGCCACCCATGCAAATTGGGGGCAGAGAGAACCTGGCCCTCGCGCACGTTTGTGATACCAGGTGCGCCGGCCGCGAGCTCCAGAACTTTTTCAGGAGCGATGCCGTGCTCGCGGAGCAAGCGATCGATGGCTGTCGCAATGCGGGTCGTCACTTGACTCGGGGTTCCGCTTTCGGGAACGGTCTCATTGACCCTTGCGATGATGTTTCCGCCCAGGTCAGCCAATGCCAGGCGCACACTCGAACCGCCGATATCGGCGCCAAACACGCAGCCATAACGGGAATTGAACTCCAGAATGCGCGGTGGCCTCCCTCCCTTCGACCTGCCAGCCCCGATGAATCGCACCAGCCCTCTGCGCTGAAAACTCTCGATCGCCGAAGAAACCGTCGGAGCCGTCAGTCCCGAGATGCGTACCAAGTCGGCTCGTGAACAAGGCATGTGCTGACGTAAGAGGCGCAAGAGCTCTCGCGAATTCGCGGCGCGCAAGCTTCCCGGCTGACTGTGGCGCAGCTTCGAGCGAAACGGTGGGAAGTGGACTGTCGGCTCCATCCAGGAATTCTCGCCAGCCTTAGTAACTTAAATGCCTTTAGAAAGTAAGCGGGATTAATTTAGAGCTCTTTAGTAAGAAGGTCAACCATTTTTTGCGCAACCGCGTGCTATTGAAATTGCATTCCCTGGGGATGTCGAGCCTGCCAGCGTTATGGCTTTGCTGTTCACATTGGGACCAGGCGGTTCGCAAAATAGTGATCTGTATGGCATTCAAAGGGCTATTCATTGGCATCGACCGTTGCGCATCCACCGAAATCAGCGAGTTAAGCTGCGCCCGCCGTGATGCAACCGCGCTCCATGCTCGGTTTTACCCTTGAGGAAATTCGCCAGCTCTTTTTCGGCTTCCGCAATGTTACGCGCGCTTCAGAGCGCTGGCGTGCGCTGTCCCGCAAAAAACTGGCCGAACTCGAGCGTCTGATGGAAGGGATAACGACAGTACGCCGTTTGCCGAAAAGGATGATGAAAAACTGCCATTGCGACACACTGGATGAATGCGGTAAGGGTCTATTTCGGAGCGCGCTGTGACAATTGAACAAGACGCTAAGTGGGCAGCGTGCCCAGAAGGCGCATCTTTCACTTCTTGGCCGAGTAGGCAGAATTATTCGTATCTCAGTGCCACAATGGGATCGACTTGCGTGGCTCGGCGGGCTGGGAAGTAGCAGGCTGCAAGTCCGGCCAAGCCCATGACGCCGACCACCGCCGCGAGCGTGACTGGATCATGCGATGACACGCTCCAGAGTTGATGGGCCAACACGCGGGTAAGGCCGAAGCTCAAGAGCAGTCCCGCAACCGCGCCCAGCGCGATGAGCTGCAAGCCCATACGCAGCACCATGCGATGAACCTGGCGTCGCGTGGCGCCGAGCGACATGCGAATCCCGATCTCGCGCGTTTGACGCAAAACCGTGTATGCAATCAGGCTGTAGACTCCGAGCGTGACAAGTACGAGTCCAATTCCCGCAAATACTGCGAGCAGAATCAGGCTAAAGCGCGGCTCGGCATAGCTAAAGCGCTTGAGGTAGTCCTCCAGACTTCCAGTCATGGTGAGGGCCACGTTGCGATCCACCGACCAGATTTCCTTGCGCAGGGTGTCGAGCATCGCAAGCGGATCGCGCTCCGTTCTCACCAGGATGCCGCGCTCGAACGAGCCGGTTATCGTGTACGGAATGAAGATTTCGGGACGCGGCGGCTCTTGAATGCCTTGATTCTTTGCGTCGGAGACTATGCCCACAATCTCGAATACCGGATCGGTGACCGGAGGAGTGATTTCAGTGGCGAGCATCTTGAGCGTCAGGCTTCGACCGAGGGGATCCTCTTGCCCAAAGTATTTTCTCGCCAGCGTCTGATTGATGACCGCGACTTTGCGCGCATCGTTCACCTCGACTTCGGAGAGAGTACGCCCGCGTAGCTGGCGGATGCCGAGCGTACGAAAGTATCCTTCGCTGACGAGCTGGAAGATGCCCTCCCATTTGTCGGAATGCGTCTTGCCGGAGATTTCAATTTCAGTGCCGATGCCTCCATAGGGCGGAAGGGTGCTTGTCTCGGTCGCGGAGACGACTCCATGCAAGGCGGAAACGCGCTCCAGCAGCGTGCGGAAGAACTGTTGCTTGGCCGCGGGGGTAGTGTATTGTCCGCGCGGCAATGGGATGCGAGCCACGAGAATGTTGTCGGGTCTCAGCCCCAGATCAACTGCCTGCAAGGAAATAAAACTGCGCATGAGCAGCCCAGCCCCAGCCAACAACACGAGCGACAGTGCGACCTCAACCACGACCAGTGCGCTGCGCAGTTTGCCGCGCCGGAATCCGACGCTCACGGTAGCGGCGGAATCCTTTAGGCGCTCGACGATGTCGATCTTGGCGGTTTGCAGCGCCGGAGCTAGTCCGGCCAGGACCGCGGTAAAGATCGAGACAACAATGCAAAAGGCAAGCACCGTGAGATTCAGCCCGATCACGGCTTCATGGGGAATGGTGTCCTGGGGAATGAAGGTCACCAGGATCTTTATGCCGGCATAGGCAAGCAGGCAACCGGCGAGAGCTCCGCCCAGTGCCAATATGAAACTCTCGACCAGCAGTTGCCGGACCAGTCTCCATTGGCTGGCGCCTACCGAAGCACGGATCGCCATCTCCTTCTCGCGCGCCGCTCCGTGCGCCAGAAGCATGTTGGCAACGTTGCTGCACGCAATCAGCAGCAGCAAGCCTACTGCTGCCGCCAGCGTGTACAACGTCTTGCTGAATTGTCCGACCAGGCGGTCGACCCAGGTATCAATCTGCACGCTGAACTGCTTGGGATAATTCTTGGGATAGATCTGGGCCAGGCGATGGGCAATCACGTTGACGTCAGCCTGTGCTTGCCGAAGTGTGACTTCCGGCTTCAGATGAGCCTGGAACATGTAGAAGTGCGCGTCCTTCTCCGCCCGTCCGCGATCCGGGACGACGGGGATCCAGAGATCCGCACCCAGCTTGGTGACGCGTGGGGGCATGACTCCGATCAGCGTAGTCGGAACATTGTTCAGCACGAAGGTGCGGCCAACGATATTCGGGTCGAGGTTGAAGCGAGTTGCCCACAGCTTGTAGGCCATCAGAAAGACGGGAGGAGCTCCCGGCCTGGCGTCGTCGGGCAGGAGCGTGCGCCCCAGAAGCGCCGGAACGCCCAACACTTGGAACATATTCGGCGTGACCAATCCGCCGTCGAACTGCTCGGTGCCTTGCCCGTTGAAGTAAAGAACGTCTTGCCCCGTGCCTCCGATTACCGCATCGAAGACGTGGTTTTGCTCCTGATAGTCAAGGAATTCTGCGTCGCGAAACCATGAGCGTCCCCCCGGACGATTCTCCGCATCGTTATGGATCGTAATCATGACGATGCGGTGGGCGTCCACGTACGGGAAAGGATTCAGGAGGACGTTGTCGATCACGCTGAAGATCGTGGTCGCAGCGCCGATGCCAAGTGCCAGGGTTATCACCGCAACAGCCGTGAACCCGCGACTCTTGCCCATCATGCGCAGGCCATATTTCAAATCCTGAAAGACCGTTGTCATTCCCGCCACTCGCAATCGGGCGTGAAGGTCTGCCACTGCCGATATAAAGACGACTACCGGTGCCACACGTTAGCTGAATTTACAGCAGCCTTGATTTTCCAAAATGAAATCTCCGGCGCCGGATCCTGGTCCGACAAATTATGATGGTTAAAGTGGTTTGTGGATTCGGTGGGTCGCGGAGTTTGCGGTTTGGACTGAAAAAGCCGCTCGGGAGAGCGGCTTGCTTGGGAGCCTGGGACGTTGCCCAGGGCTCAGGCGGCGGTGGTCTTATGCTGGAGGCCGGCTTTGCTTTCAACCTCGCTTTTCGCTTGCAGCCAGTCGTCTACGTCCTTCCCGTCTTCTCGGGCGCGTGATTGGTAGAGTTCGTATGCGCGACGACGGATTTCTTCTTCTAGATTCTTCGGATTCGCTGTTTGTGCAGCTTTGGGCTTCTTGCCAAGATCGTTACTCATACGGGAATACTCCTTGCCTTTGATCTTGATTTCCAAACCTACGCCTTGTCTGCTGCGTCGGTCAATGACTCAACATTAGTGCGTTTCACACCGAAGGAATCCCTCTGCCATGTTGCTGCGTCCGCGTACAATTTGCTTGATGCCTTGCAAGTGCTCCGCTGCACGAAGTCTGCACATCGCAATTGCATGCCTGATTCTTCTCGGCTCCCTTTCGGCGGAACCCATCGGCCAGCTCAAGGCTACCGGATACGTCAACGATTTCGCTCATGTTCTCAGTGATGACTCAATCTCCTACCTCGAACAACTCTGTGCAGAAGTAGACCAAAAAGCCAAATCCCAGATCGCCATCGTGACCATTCATTCTCTCGATGGCAGAGACGTTGAGGGCTACGCCGTGGACTTGTACAAGGCGTGGGGCATAGGAAGCAAGTCCACAAACCGCGGTGTTTTGATTCTTCTCGCGAGCGATGACCGGCTCTATCGCATTGAGGTTGGATACGGTCTCGAACCGATTTTGCCAGACGGAAAAGTTGGCGGATTCGGACGAGAGGCCGTGCCTCTGCTGAAACAAGGGGAATACGACGCTGCAGTGCGCCTCCTAACCGAACGGGTCGCTCAGACCATTGCGGCAGATGCCGGCGTCACCGTCGGAACATTGGCTGCGCGAGCGCCGCCTGAGGTTAGCGACCAGAAACCTCTCAGAATACCCATCGGCCTCATCGTGCCTGGAGCCGTTGTATTGTTCTTGCTGCTGTTCACCGGGTTAGGGCGTTCGTTGCTCTTTGGTTTGTTATTCAGCGGGTTTGGTGGGGGACGCAGCTCTCGTGGAGGCGGCTGGGGCGGTGGTGGCGGTTTTGGTGGCGGTGGTGGGTTCGGCGGCTTTGGGGGTGGCAGTTCCGGCGGTGGAGGGGCAAGTGGAAGTTGGTAACGCAGGTCTGAAGAGAGCAATGGAACAATCTCTACAGCAGCTTGTCGACCGATTGAAAGATGCCGCCGGTGAAAGCCTGCACTCCGTTGTTCTGTATGGTTCTGCCGTGTCTGGAGAATTTCACGAAAACTTCTCGGATGTAAATGTCCTGTGCCTTGTTAAGACTCTCTCTGCGAACGTCATGCTTGCCTTATCGGAACCTGTCAACTGGTGGAGAAAACAGAAGCATCCTGCCCCGTTGCTCCTGACCGTAGAAGAGGTGAAGCAATCTTCGGACGTGTTTCCGATTGAGTTCATGGATATCCAGAAGCATCATCGCGTGCTTTATGGCGAGGATGTGTTCGCAGCCATAGAGATTCCCCGCACGCTGCACCGCGTCCAAGTTGAGCATGAATTACGCACCAAGCTCATCCTGTTTCGGCAACAACTCCTAATCGATTCAGTCAATCGCAACAGCGTGCTGAACTTGATGCTCGAATCCCTTTCTAGTTTCGTAACGCTTTTCCGGCATTCGCTGATGATTGTGGGAGAAGAGCCTGCAGCTGGGAAACGCGCGTTGCTTCTCCAGATCGAACAAAGAGTAAAGGTTGACGCCAAGGCGTTTTTGGATGTGCTCTCAGTGCGCGAAGGCAAATTGAAGGGAGATGCGCTCGACGTGAATACAATGTTGGCTAGTTATCTGAAAACAGTTGAACAGGTCATATCTTTCGTAGAACAGCTCTAAGAAGAGGGAGAACCAGGAATGAAGGCTCTAATCGCTGTCATTGTGATCGTTGTGTTGCTGTTCGCAGTCGGAGGAAGTTATGTCAGTGCCAAGAACCAAATGGTCACGAAGAACGAAAGCGTCAAAGCTGCGTGGTCACAGGTCGACATCGTACTTCAGCGCCGAGCCGATTTGATTCCTAATCTAGTGGAGACGGTGAAGGGATTTGCTCAACAGGAACAGACAGTATTTGGGGATATCGCGAAAGCTCGATCCGCTCTGCTATCAGCTGGGGGTCCATCGGAGAAGATTGCGGCGAACCAGCAATTGGACGGGGCGCTGGGCCGGCTTCTTGTTGTGGTCGAAAATTATCCGCAACTGCGATCCAACGAAAACTTTTTGCGTCTGCAAGACGAACTAGCGGGCACAGAAAACAGAATTGCCGTTGAGAGAAAGCGCTATAACGATGCGCTGCAGGACTACAACACCTTCATCGGAATGTTCCCCAACAGCATATGGGCCAACATGGCCGGATTCAAGCGAAACGATGCCTATTTTGCCGCCGCCGAGGGGTCTCGCCAAACTCCGAAGGTAGATTTTTCCGGAGTACAGCGCAACCCAACTTCCCCGCCACCGCAACCCAGTACCCAGCCGGCTCATTAAAAGCTGCCGTTCGCAGATTGAGACCGCAGTCTCAGAATTGAACGCCGTAGCCGCTAAGGTCTAGGTGCCCGTGACGGCTCTGCTGATCCTCTTGTTCACTTCGGTGACCTGTGATCGCCCGTTCACGTTAACGATCCCCGGATGTGTCCCTTCAACTCATTCCAGCGAAACGGAGAAACTGAGTATCGTATAGCTTCCACTGGGGGAACGCCGGCATGGAACATGCAGTTTTGGGAGCAGGAGCCATCGGAGGTCTGGTTGGCGCTGCGGTGGCATCGCTTGGCGAAGGTGTCACCGTACTAGTTCGACCAGAGAGGTTGCCGGGTTATCCCGCTAACTTGTCAGTGGAACGGCCGTCCGGCGCCATCGAGGCGTCGGTGAAAGTCGCGGCCACGCTCCCAAATCCGGTTGACGTGCTGTGGATCGCAACCAAAACCTATCAACTAAAAACGGCGCTGCAAGCCGTGCAGTCATCGCCACGCTGTATAGTTCCGTTGCTGAACGGAGTGGACCACGTCGAGGTCCTACGGGCACATTTTGGTCGTGATCGCGTGGTGCCGGCGACGATCGCGGTTGAAGCCGAGAAGATTGGTCCGGGACGGTTCGTGCAGCGCTCCCCGTTCGTGAATCTCAACCTTGCCGCCAGTGGCGAGCAAGTCCTCGGAGCGATCGTCGCCCGCTTGCGTGATCTCGAATTCACGTGCAGGTTCATCCAGAACGAGCAGACTCTGCTGTGGAGCAAGCTCTGCTTCCTGGGACCGTTTGCACTTGTAACGTCGGCATCAGGTATGAACAAAGGAGAGATCTACGCGGACGCGGAGTGGAAACGCAAATTGATTTCCGCCATGACTGAGGCCTGTGCCGTGTCGAAAGCAAGCCGCGCAGAAGTTGACGCGGCCCAGATCCAGGCGATCTACGACGGGTTGCCCTCGGGGATACGTAGCTCCATGCAGAAAGACCTTGCCTCCGGGCGGCAGCTGGAGTTGGATGCCATTGGCGGTCCGATTGTGCGCGATGGGGAACATTACGGCATCGACGTCTCTACCACGGAAGCCCTGATTGCTGTGATTCGCGCGAAGATCACTGAATAGACGAATGTAGGCGCGAGCTTTCTCGCCACTGCAGAGGCCTCAGTTGGTGTAACCGCCGTGGGTGTTGAAAAACTCGCTTTCCTCCCGAACAGTCAAAATTGGGGATAGAAAATGTCTGTCTGTTTATCAACAGTTACTTCCAGGTCTACACACAGCTCTAAACACGCGCGCGTTTTTGCGCTGATCTGTTTTGGTACATTGCGCCACTGTCCCGTGGTCACTGTGCCAAATGGCCCTTATTAACGTGCAGGCGTGTCAGTGTGATGTCTGCGGCCATGTCTGGCTAATGGATAAACGGTCGGACTCGACCTCGGTGTTGCTCCCGGTGCGCTGTCCGTCGCGTGCCTGTCGGTCGATTCGCTGGAATCAGTCGGCGTCCATCGCCAAGCTGCCGGATGTCTCCGCGGTCCGATCTGGTCCGTCTGTCTGTTCTGATCTGCGCGGGCCGCAGGCCCGCGTCTCACCCTTCGAGTTGGAGAGGCAAGCGCGCGATGTCCGACCGGCCAAAGTGCGCGAGGTTTGCGATCTGGCTTACGAGCGCTTCGACTGACAGAGCAGACGGCCCCGGCACCCGTCGCACACCCTCCGCGCTTACTTCCCAGACTCCAGGCCGGCGACCCGTGCCGGGCCGAGTCAAGGGTTGGAGTCCCGCCCAGAGCCGGTCGCTAAAGCGACCCCGGCTTCAGCGCCGTCGCTCTCTCACACCCCCGCGTCGAAAAAGTTTGGAGTGTTACGCGACTCACCTCCCCTGGGGCCAAGCTAAGGGTTACCGTCATTCTGAGGCATGAGGGGCCCGGGGCTGACATGTGCGGCAAAGCCGCAACTATACCATTCGAGGCGGTTTCGAAGGATCAGGTCTTTACTCGATCAGTTGTGCGGGTTGCGGAGTGGAACACTGGTCACACTTGCGAGAGTCCAGCTTGCATTTGGATGAGTACCAGTAGGTTTACAGACGAGAGAGGAGCTTGGAAATCGAAATTCCAAATCCCTGTGCTATGACCTCTAGGGTTGGTAGGCATACGTTCTTCTTTCCCCGTTCCATGTCGCTGATGTAGGAGCGATCGATACCCAAATTCACCGCCATTTGAACTTGTGTCCATCCATGTTGCCGGCGCAACTTCTGAAGTCTCTTGCCGAACCGAGCCGTAACGTTCTCATTGGACACCCAGCCATCTTGCTAGTAGGCTATCGCCGATAAATCGGCCAAAGCCTACAGGGAGCGAACCTCTCTGTGGAAGGAAACGGATACCCGAATTGCGCAGGGAAGCTCGGCAGTTAGCTGGAGGTCCGGTATGTCGTGACGCTTCGCGGTGAGGCCGCCTATTACGTTCGGCGCATTGCCTTCGTGGTGTGGATCATTCTCGGTTTCGCCATGCTCATATCCGGCGATTCAGCCATGTGGATCTGGGGAGCGATCATGATCATGCTAGGAATCTTCGGTATTGCAAAGTTCGGGCTGCGACGTTATCCGAATCATTGAGCTGAAATTAGCCTACAGCGCAATCGATCCTGTAA
Organism: Terriglobales bacterium; assembly: GCA_035567895.1. Classification (NCBI taxonomy): domain Bacteria; kingdom Pseudomonadati; phylum Acidobacteriota; class Terriglobia; order Terriglobales; species Terriglobales bacterium. The sequence continues at coordinate 58,039 of DATMPC010000042.1, forward strand.
CGACTTCTGAAAGCCGCTGGTGCCTTGGGGGGATTAGAGCAAGAAGGTCACCCGAGAAGTGAAACCACCTCCTAGTCTTTTCGATGGGTTTGCGCCGCCAGACAACGGCTGTACAGGACCCTTCATGGGTACTGGAACCGTGCCCGTAAGGCTGCCGGTCGAGGACCGCAGACTGCGGATGTTGTGGATCGAGGCGGATAGCAGGTGCGAGTCCCTCAACGGATGGCATTTCGTGCTCTGTCCTGATTGTCAGCCTGAGGCCACACGGCTACTTCATGCTATGGGTTATCAGGAAGAATGAAGTTGAATGCGTGCGCACATCCGTAACTACCCTCTCGCGCGTGTTGGTCTCGCGAAGGATGGCTCTGCCTTTGTCACTGTTCTAGTTTTTCCTTGGGATTCGTGAAGGGCCTGAGAAAGACGTCGGTGGCTCCAGCTTTCGCCTGAAGTTGTGCATGCTGCACCAGCAGACGGCAAACACGGCGGATCAACTTGGCTCTCTCTGCGTCTAGGGTACCATTTTGAATCTCGAAACCACTCATCCGGACAGCCCACCCAACTGTCGGAAGATCTCGCTCAAGAGAGGGCGGCAACCGGCCCTTTTTCGTCGCTGTGATCCGATCCAGTTGCTTTGCACATCGTTCTAAACTGGCTGCAACAGCTTCCAGGCTGAATTTTCTTTTGCTTATCTTCACTTTGCCAAGCATTCCGACTCTGCGACTCGCAGAGGCTGCGAGAGCCTCACTCGTATTCATCACCGGCGCGCGCCCACTATTGCGATTTCCTCTATCTGTTAGTAACTGTAGGCTGAGTCCAAAGTCTGGATTGATCGGCGCTCTTCGGAAGCAGCAACACAGTCTGATGATACTTGCGCGCCACTAGCGATCGTCTCATCGCTCTACGTCAGGAACAACGACAGGAAGGACAAACAGGGGAACAGAAAGTCTCTCATTATTCTTTCCTATAGGAGTTTTATAAGGGCGGAGATCGCCGTAAGTGCTTGTCTCCGAGAAAGTTGTGTATTGTCGAGAAGGAATATTTCCCTCGCAGCGGAGGAAATTCTCCGGCGCCGAAATCGATCTTGTCGGAGACCGCCTCGTAAGAATTCCCTAGGAAAAGCCGATCTCTTTGCTATTGGGAACCCGAAAGGGCTCGGAGCTGACGTAAGGATGACACTTTTCACAAGTCCAACTTTTACCATTGCGACTCCAGTGCTGGCTAATGCCATGCACTCGGCAATCTTTTGAACTTACGATCTTCGTTTCCGCCGAGTGTTGTTGCTCTTGTAGAACTCCGCGCGGATTTTTCTTCTTTGCGTCTATGAGCGCGCTGGCTGCCCGAACGGTCGAAGTTATTGGATCGTAGTGGCGGATACCTCTTCGTCCCTTGGGCGCACAAATCGGATCGCCGTGCTGATCGAGGATGATGTGCGAGTAGATGCCTGGTGGAATCTTCCGGCACCGAATGAGCCCGGCGTCTTGCAACTCCTTGCGGGCCCTGCTTAGCGTTTTGCCATCACGAATACTGACACGAGAGGAGATTTCTTTGTTGCTAAATCTGAGATCTGGTGCGGTGCTAATGAACATCTCCCGACACAAAAAGGCGTAGAGTCGAAACGCCGAGGCACTTAGCCCCTTCTCCAACTCCTCGGGCAGGCGAGGCATTTGGTAGTACTGCCTCCATTTTTGATAAAAGAGATTCGGCATTCTGCCTTCCGGTTATACCGTCTCGTGTTGCGAGCCCCTTCCCGTGGCGACACCCTCGCGCGCAATCCGGCTCAATTCATTTTCGGAAATCAGGCGACGACGACCTATCATGACGGTCTGCACTAAGCCACGGCGTGCGTAGCCGTACAACGTGAATCTCGAAATCCCCAACTGCAGTGCTCCTTCATCAAGACTCCTCAGCTTCTTCTGAGTATGCTGTTCCATTTTGTTGATTGCTCCTAGTCATTCGGTGCTATCGTATGCAGTAGTAGCAGGAGTTGTAAATACTCTTATCACTCCTAATGAAACTCAAACAACAATTTAGGTTTTGCGCTCCTGCCATCCACGTGAAGGAAGCGACGCTTTCGAAAAGCGGCGAACACGTGTTGCATGGAACCTGCCACCACTTAATCGATGAATACCTAGAGCCAGATAGAGAGGCTCTCGAATCAGTTGCAAATTGCCCGGCCGATCCTTTAGCCGTCCGGAGATTTGTTCTGAGATTTGGCCCCCTCCGACACTCTGATGTCGAAGGATCAAAATTAAAGTTGGCTATCACAGGTTTTCTAAAGTCGCAGCAGGTGCTTCGGCACATATGGCAAGACGCGATAGGCACCTGTGTTCCTCGTCGCATGACCACTGAACGACGATCGCTCATGCTGCCACGAGTGACCGAAGTGACGGGAAGCTTTGACTTTTCGGGCGGAGAATTGACATTTGTGGCTCATGACCTTTTCGAAGCGTCGATTCTCAAATTGTTCACTTTCGCACAAAGAGGAATCCTGAAAAGGTGTGCGAGGGTGGACTGCAATGTCCTACCGTATTTCATTTCCGATCATCCACGCGCGCGGTATTGCTCAGAACAGTGTGCCCAAAAAGCCCAGGCGATCTGGAAGAAACAGTGGTGGCATGAGAAAGGTCAAAGCTGGCGGAAAGAACAGAAGTCCAAGCAGCAAAAACAGAAAGGAAAAAGCTGAATGTCCTTACGAAAACGCGGAAAAATCTGGCATACAGATTTTGTCGAAAACGGAAACCGCATCCGGCAGTCCTTAGGTACGACGGACTGGCGTGAAGCACAAACAAAAGAAAGGGAGCTTATCAAGCAAGCATCGGAAGGCAAGGTAACGCAGCATTCGACGACTCTTGGCCGGCAACTATTTCTGCAAGCAGCCGATGACTATGTGGCAGCTCGCAAGGTAGAACTCGCCCGCGCGAGCCAAGCGAAGGAGAAGCAGCTCCTTGTAAAACTTCGCGAATATTTCAAACAGGAGCCGCTTAGGGCCATCAGTGCTAGGCGAATTTCAGAATACAGAACTTGGCGTGCGGAGCAAGGCGTTGGACCCGCGACGTTGAACGCGGAGTTAGGCGTCGTGCGTCGCATCTTGAAGAGAGCGAAGCTCTGGGCGCGCGTTGCTGATGATGTACGCCCTCTCAGGGAGCCAGTCAGCATCGGTCGCGCTCTGACTGAGGAGGAGAAACAGCAGCTTCTTAAAACGGCGATGCTCCGCCCGGAATGGGAGACCGCCTACCTGGCCGCAATCCTATGCCTGAACACAACGGCTCGTGGATGCGAGCTAAGGGGCCTGCAGTGGTCGGACGTGGATCTGTTCGCGCGGACACTGACAATCCGCAGATCGAAGACTGAGGCAGGCGAGCGAGTCATTCCCCTCACTGATGTTTCTGTGTCTGCCTTGGGGAGGTTGCGCAGGCGTGCGGAATCCTTCGGGGCCGTGGAACCAGCTCACTATGTCTTCGCTGCCTTCGTGCCGAACTTCACTTTTAGCGGCAGGAAAGTAATTCGGTACAGCGTCAGCTTGTTCGATCCCAAGAGACACGTAAATAGCTGGCGGTCAGCCTGGCGAACGCTCACCAAGAAGGCAGGGTTGGAGGGCTTCCGTTTCCATGATCTCCGGCACTGCGCCATCACCCAGCTTGCTGAGAGCGGCACTCCTGACGAAACGATTATGTCGATTGCCGGTCACGTCAGCCGCCGCATGCTTGCACGGTACAGCCATATACGGATGGAGGCAAAACGCAAGGCAATGGAATCCCTTGCGAGCAGTACCAAAATGGCAGGTTATGACACAACCAATGACACAAACATCATGCCTGCACCCAATCGTCCCGTTTAAGTGATTGAAGGATTTGGTGGACCTGGTCGGGATCGAACCGACGACCTCTTCCATGCCATGGAAGCGCGCTCCCAGCTGCGCCACAGGCCCACTTTTGTTTTGAATTACTTAGGAAGGATTATTCGAAACACTCCGTACTGAATCGTACCAATTGCCATCTGCATTGTAAAGAAAGACTCTTGTAAGTTGTTGACGGCGCACTCGCTACGTGCCTTTTGTGACCGGTTCCATGCTGTGGCCATAGCGCCGTCAGTATTAGACAAACTCAGGTCCAGCAGATTGCCGGCGTTGTCATAGCTGTAGGTCAGCCTGCCGATGCTCCGCAGGCTCCATTGGCGCATGCGCCCCTGCGAAAAGAACACATCGGCGGTCTTCGAGCGAGCAACGGACTCAGCCTGAAACTGGCTTAATTCACTGGTGTTCGCCGAACAGCGAATTTATCAGCGAATCTAACAGTGAATTGTTCTGAAAAAGGTGGCGAGCAACGGACAGTTCCGCGCAACCTCCTGCCGCGTCAGAGATTATCGAAATTTGCGATTTTTACGCGCCACAAAGAACAGTGAATAAGCAGTGAATCATGAATTTCGCAATCCGTTGCTCGCGCCGGCGTCCGACGATCGCGGACGAACACTCTCCCGAGCGGCATGAGTTCCAAAATGAACTTTTCGTTGACTCGCGATCTCGACTCGTGGTATCACCGAACTATGTTCGGTGTTGAGGAATGGCAGCTCCGGACCCGACAATCCGTACCAACTAACTCCTACAACCCCGGCCGCCTTCGCAACCACTCTTTCCGACGACGCCGTCACCCGCGCGGAGGGATAGAGCCGTTTTGGTTTTGACCATCAGACTCCTAAACAGAGGATGCCCCATCCTCGCGTGCTGTTTGCGAGCGAGAGTGGGGCATCTGACTTCTTGAAGTTCCACACTGAAACCGAGAACAAGGCCTAGAGTTGGGGCGGGGCCGCCTTCAGATCGCGATTCGGATCAAGTAAAAAACAAGCGATTTGAAATCGGTTCCTATAAATGAATCAGCCCACGACGCAACGCGATAGCGAGAGCCTGCGTACGATCATTGGCGCCGAGCTTTTCCATAATGTGTTTCATGTGAGCCTTTACGGTTTCCTCGCCGATATAGAGCTTCTCAGCGATGTCACGGTTGCGATTTCCGTCCACTAAGTAACGAAGAACCTCCACTTCGCGATCAGAGAGCGGTTCGTCGCTGTAGTGTTCCGCTAACGTGGTTGCGATCTGGATCGGAACTTTTCTTTTTCCCGCGTGAACCTCGCGAATCGCATCGAGCAACTCGCGAGGAGGCATGCTCTTGAGCATGTAAGCTTGCGCCCCTTCCGCGAGGGCTCGGCGAATCTCGTTTTCCAACTCGAAAGTAGTCAGGATGATGCAACGTGCGTCAGGAAACTCGGCGCGGATGGCCATCATTGCGTCTATGCCGCTCATGTCCGGAAGCCTGAGATCCATGAGAATGATGTCAGCCTTTTGCCACCGAAAATAGTCAATACCCTGCTGTCCTGTGGAAGCTTGTGCCACCAATACCATGTCCGGTTGTTCTTTGATGACGGTCTCAATTCCGTAGCGGAACACGGGATGGTCATCAATGTGCAAAATCGTAATTTTCTCACTCATACTTATCTGCCGATTGTTGCTTTTTTGCTGGGCCAGAGGCGGCGTCAATCATTGCTGTAAACAATTATTTGGTCGTCGTTCCTCAAAACTCTTCATGGTTGTTCGCTCCTAAAACTTGTATCCGGTCCATAGAGCCCAGTAATTCAGGTTGCGGCCTGGCTGACTTTCTTTCACAAACTTGCCGGCATAAAAAATTCCATAGTCGGCTTGAAACCACAGGTGACGATTCACCTGCCACCGCACTTCCGAACCCGGACGGTGCCCGACGAAACGCGCGCTGCTCTTTCCCGCGGGAATGAGCAGAAATCCCGGGACGGAATACACTCCGTCTCGCAAGCTCTCCCGCCACTGAAAGATCCAATCGGCGGAGATAGTCACACCATGCGGCAACGCGGTTTCAACGTGAGGGTGTAAATCGATAAAGTTGATGGGGCCGGGCCCGGCGGTGGCGAGGACGCCAAAATAATTGCCCTTCGGGAACAAGGGATTGAAGGTAGCGAGAGTATTTTTCCTTGGATCGTCGCCGCTGGAGATGTCCGCCTTGATGCTGAATCGCGGTTTCAGCGGAACGTTCGGAAATCGGTAACCGGTTTCCGATGCTACAGTCCATGCCTTGATATTTGCGGATCCAAAGCTCCCAAATTGCCAAAGCGCTTCATGATCGAAATCCCAACCGGACTTGGATTCAGCGACAGGACGAGAGAGACGCGCACCGATGCTGTGCCGCAATTCGTGCCCCACCCCTCGGTTGAATCCAGCAGTTTTTCGGTCAAGGCCAAGGTAATAAGTGTCCAGCGTAAATTTTCTTTTCAGAGATCGGACGCCGTACACGCCCCAAAAGCCGACTGCATGATTGGGAGCGTTATCAAAAAATCCCGGTTTGTCCAGGTCAGGACGAAGGGCGAAGTAGTCAATTTGCCAAGGGCCAATGCCGCTCTTTACCTTGAATCCGTCAAAGCTTAAGCGAACGTTCGGCCCCTCGCGCACATCGATCAGGCGCCCAGAACCGTACTCCATCTCATGTCTGCCGACTCTGAACTTGATCCAGTGTCGATCCTCCCCGGTTCCCACTTCGAGAAACCCGACCTGAAAATCCAGCTTCTTTTCGTCAATTGGCCGCGGGCCACCGATGCGGTAAGAATTCAAACCGCTTTTTAGTTCTACGAATGTGCGGACGTGCGTGCCGTAATGAAGGTCGAAATACAGCATGTACCGTTGATTGAAATAGCCGTTCATGAACGGCTGTTGGCCCCAGTTGTCGTTTCCGATCTGTTCCCAAATCTCGCGAGCTTCGCCTCCCATGGACAGGAACCAGTCATTCCGGTCTTGTCGCAGACGGACGTATTTGATGGTGTCCCAAAAATCCTGTCGCTGCACCGGATCGGCAAGAAAACTCCAGTCGTCGTCCTCGCGGAGCAAGTGATAGGTCCGCGCCGGCACACGGGATTCAGCAGCAGGAACCGGTTGGCCTCGCGAGAGTTGCGAACCTGCAAGAAACGTGACTACGAAAACCAGCAACTTTCGCATGTATCTCTTCACTTCGCGAAGTCGGTGGAGATAGCCAGTGTGCGCCAGTTGTCCAATTCCTCCGCAACGAAGGCGTTCTTTGCCTCAATCGTGGCGATGGTGTCAGAGCCGAAAGGCATCCGCAACGGCGGATTCGGGTCGTCTACGATCTTCAGGAGGGCTTTTGCCATGCGCGCTGGGTCACCGGGTTGCTGGTGATTCATCGACATTGCAGTATGGCGCATTGCTCCGGTCGTTCCGGCATAGTCTTCGATGATGGTCGGGCTAATGGTTAGTGATTGCCCATCGAGAAAATCAGTACGGAAAAAGCCAGGCTCGACGATTGTGACCTTGATGCCTAAAGGCTTAACTTCCATAGCCAATCCTTCGGAGATTCCCTCAACCGCGAACTTCGTCGAGGCATAGACGGCCCAGCAAGGCCAGCTTTGATATCCGGCGACCGCAGAGACATTGATGATATGTCCCGAACCTTGATGACGTAATTGCGGCAAAGCAGCGCGCGTGACGGAGAGTAGACCGAAGACGTTAGTCCGATAAACGGCTTCTACTTCTGCACCTGAGATTTCCTCGACCGCACCGAGCACGCCAAATCCCGCATTATTGATCAGCACGTCAATGCGCCCGAATCGCTCAACCGTCTGTCGCACAGCTTCACGAGCTTGTTCCTCATTTGTGACGTCGAGCTTGATCGCAAGCAGGTTGGGACGCGCACCGAATTTCTCTGCGATGACTTGGGGATTGCGCGCTGCCGCGACAACATTGTCGCCTCGATCCAATGCTTCTTTGACAAATAGAGCGCCGAATCCACGCGATGCGCCGGTGATAAACCAGGTCTTCATTCGATACTCCTTTGAATTCGAGTTGATGATTTCTTGTTGCAAAGCGACTAGATCCCAGGCTCTGCACCCACTATCGTTAGAAGTTGTTCGTGCGTCCTATTTCTTCGTTATGGAATGGATTTCCGCGATGTATCCTCCGGGGAACCTGACAACAATGGCATTTCGTTCGTCGACCTTGTAAGGAGGGACGAGGATGTCCACATTGGCTGCTTTGGCCTTAGTGAGCGTGTCTGCCAGATTCGTCACCTCATATCCCGTCATCTCGTGTCCGTAGGGATACGGAAGGTGACCGTCCGTAACGAACGCAGTCAACTTGCCGAACTTCGATTCGATCCTCACTCGCCGGTAGGTTTCCCCAGGCCTTCCGATTTCAACGCCTGGTGCTCGCGCTTCATCCGACACAATGCTGCCGTGGGAGAAGGCAAGAAAGCTGCGCACGAACGCATCCGCTCTGTCCGGTGACACATAGACGCGATTCTCCGGAATCGTCTGAAGTGGCGCGTAGGATGGCGGAGTGGTGTGCCAATAGAGCTGGGTATTCACACCACCTGGCCACTGGATGACGGCGTCTTTGCCGATGGGGTCGTTGAAAGGAGCGACGATGACATCGGCGCCGGTTGCGCGAGCTGCGCGGACTGCTGCATCGAGGTCGGTGACCAAATAACCCGTTCGCTCCGCGCCAAACGGATATGGAACCGGTGTTTTAAAGCCGAACACCGAGACCGAGCCCGCAGGAGTCAGGACCAGCTGCGACATCGTACTGCTTGGCGTTGGAGTTACCGTGAAGACGCCTTGTTTAGTCGTCGTTCCGCCGAATGTGGCGATCAAACTCGCGACGAAGCGGTCGAAATCTTCGGGAGCCACGTAGACGTGCGTGGTGTCGTACTGCGGTCCAACAGCCACGCCTACTGTTTCGGCTGTCGGCGCGCTTTGGGCGAACGTATGGAACGGCCGGAGTTCGCTTGCGAATCCGACTAGCAGTATCGCAGCAGTGATTCCGAGGAAGCTTTTACTCAAGCGCATCTTCTACTCCACAGTGCAGTCACCTGCCAGCAGTCACCTGCCAGTCGAAGCAATCTCGTTTCGCGCCATCGCCGTTGCGGATGGAACTGGTGTATCGTAGCGCTCTCCCACCAGGCACACGGATGCTGCGCTTGAAACGTCGACCTTCTTTGTGTGAATCAGTATGCCGAACTGTTCTCCAAGCACCATTCCCAAGAGCCCGAGTAACGCGATGATGGGCGGCGCTGGACTCTTGACCCGGATGAGCCCGTAAAGAACACCCACACCGAGGCCAACCACAAAAGATAAGAACAACACCTTCATATCCATCCTCCTCCATCGCCTGAATCAGAATGCAAAGCAGTCGCAACCCAATCCCCAAAGGCCGAGGTCTCCCAGCACTTGGACGTGCGATTTCGCCCGGCCAGTATGGGAACAGGAAGTGCGGTGCGAGACGCCAACAACTTCCGGCTGCTTTGCATAGCCACCGTATTCTTTGACAGGTGACCAGCCTGGACTCACGTGTAATTCTGGCGGCGCGAGCTTTGAGAATTCTTCGGTGGCGTAGACGATCTTTCCTCCGACGATTGTGAGCACCGATTCGAGTTGCTTGATCTCCTCCTGCGGAATGGAAAAATAATCGGCAGACAGAACGGCCAAGTCCGCTAGCTGCCCAGGAGCAAGCGCTCCCTTCTTTCCGTCCTCGGTTGAAAACCAACTGCTGCCGACCGTGTAAAGCTTGAGTGCTTCCTCTCGATCGAGTCGATTCTCTTTCGGATACAGACCAAGACCGCCTATGGTCTTGCCAGTGACAAGCCAATAGAGGGAAAGGTAAGGGTTGTAGCTCGAGACCCGCGTTGCGTCCGTGCCGGCCCCAACCGGAACACCGATCTCCAGCATTCTCCGAATTGGCGGTGTGCGTTTGGCTTGCTGCGAGCCATATCGATCGACAAAATACTCACCTTGGAAGGCCATGCGGTTCTGGACTGCGATTCCGCCTCCCAGAGCCTTCACACGTTCGATATTGCGATCGGTGATGGTTTCGCAGTGATCGAAGAACCAGTGCAGGCCGTCAAACGGAACTTCTCGATTCACCTCTTCATAAACGTTCAGCGCTCGCTCGATCGTCTCGTTGTATGTTGCATGCAAGCGAAATGGCCAGCGATTCTCGACGAGATGTCGAATTACGGCTTTCAGCTCGCTTTCCATAACGGGAAGCATGTCCGGCCTTGGTACAAGAAAGTCTTCGAAGTCCGCAGCGGTAAAAACCAGCATTTCCCCTGCGCCGTTGACGCGATAGAAATCATCGCCCTCCCCGGGCTTTGTCATTTTGGTCCAGCTCTGGAAGTCGCCCAGTTCCTGTTTCGGTTTCTGGGTAAAGAGGTTGTAAGCAAGCCGGAGGGACAGTTCTCCATTTCGGTGCAGTTCGTTGACAACGCCGTAGTCGTCGGGATAGTTCTGAAAGCCGCCGCCCGCATCGATCACACTCGTGATTCCAAAGCGGTTTAGCTCACGAAAAAAGAGCCTTGAAGAATTGAGCTGATCCGCGCGCGACAGTTTCGGACCCTTTGCGAGGGTGGAGTAGAGAATATTTGCATTCGGTTTCGCGATAAGAAGACCCGTGGGATTTCCGTGACGGTCGCGTTGAACTTCACCGGCGGGAAAATCCGGCGCATTCTTGTCATAGCCCACGGCGCGTAGCGCCGCTCCGTTCAACAATGCCCGGTCGTACAAATGCATCACGAATACTGGCGTGTCCGGTGCAACTGCGTTGATCTCATCCAGCGTTGGCATGCGGCATTCAGCGAATTGAAACTCCGTCCACCCGCCGATAACTCGGACCCACTGCGGAGCGGGCGTCCGCTCCGCTTGATCTTTCAGCATGCGCAGAGCGTCGGAGAGCGAAGGTACGCCATCCCAGCGCAACTCCATGTTGTAGTTCAGTCCGCCGCGTATGGGATGCATGTGCGAATCGTTCAATCCGGGAATGACAGTGCGGCGTCCTCCGTCGATGACGCGGGTCGCCGGGCCTTGTAGACGCAGAACCTCTTCATTTCTACCGCTGGCGGTCACCTTCCCATCAGAAATAGCGATTGCCTCAACAAACGAGGGCACTCCATTCGTGGCGATCTTGGCATTGTGCAAGATGATTTCGACAGACACACGAATCTCCTTCTTCGTTTTCCAACGATTTTGAGAAGGGCGGAAGCCAGCTTCCGCCCGCTTCGTTATTTGTGAGCTAAGGCAGCTTCGGGAACTTGATACTCAGGGAACTTCGTGGCTGGAGCGCCGTGCACCATCGTGTACGCGTACTCGACTCCGATCCCATACGCGCCGTAGTGGGTCTTCACGATGTCCATCACGGCGTCGTAAGTCTCCCTGCGGGCCCAGTCGCGCTGCCACTCCAGCATGGTTGAAACTGACGTTACGGGTTTCGCGCCCGCCTGGATCACCCGCTTCATCGCGTTTTCGTGAGCAAGCTGGCTCAAGTCGCCGCAGCAATCTTCAACCACATAAATTTCGTAACCGTCATGGATCGCCTGCACGCTGGGAAATGCCACGCAGACTTCCGTCCACAGTCCAGCAAGCACGATCTTCTTGCGTCCTGTCTTTTCAATGGCTGCTACGAAGTTCTTGTCGTCCCAGGAGTTCATCGAAGAACGCTCGATCGGCTCCTGGCCGGGGAATATTGCTCGCAGTTGAGGCCACATGTTGCCGCTGAAGGATTTCGTTTCGACCGTGGTGAGCACCACAGGCACATCAAAGACGCGGCAAGCTTTTCCCAGAGCGACAGTGTTGTTAATGATGGTCCCGCGGTCGAAATTCGAGACCCCGAAAAGCATCTGTGGCTGATGGTCAATCAATGCCACAACACAGTTATCAGGCGTAAGAAGTCCCTTCTCGCTAAGCTTGGGACGATTTCCGTTTGACGAGTAACTCATTCATTTCTCCTTCTTTCGTGCTAGTCGCAATCCCGATGTTCGCAGGGTTCCGAGAACTTGAAAACGTTCGCAAGGGTTAGATAACGGTTATTAGGCACAGGGCCGGTCGTCGGCTTCTATGAGCAGACAAAGAGGAGAAAGGTGAGTCAAATCGCAAAGCAGCGAAAACAATTAATCCAAAATGGAGCTTCGCGGACTAAAGGAAAATTCGTCGACCATTCAGATCTACCTGTCCAGCGATGCTGCGAGGCTTGCGACTTGGCGCGACACAAGAAGAAAACTCTGTACTTGTGGTGTGATCTGGGTTTGTTCTTTTGATGATGAGGATAGTAAGACCGCCTTTTGCAGGCGAGTATAAGAAGCAGTTAAATCCTCCTTTTGCGACGAGTCGTGACCTTCCAGGCGATCGGCGATTCCGTCCAGCACCGTCGCCACAGAATTGTCGAATTCCTCTTGTGCCGGCTTCATCCATTCAGGTAACTCAAAGCCAGGGAGCTGAGCACGGTATTTCCATATGACAATGGACGTGATGAATAACATTCGTAGCTGCGGCTGCCATTGCCGGATGCGATCACGCAATGCGATGTCCTGCTCGCGGGAAGGCCCGAACTCAAGGAGAACACCGTCTGCGAGGGCCCTCACCTTATCGAGGTTGGAATTGATGGTCTCGCCGAGAGCAAGCCTTCGTGCGGTTGCAGCTTTCAGGTTCTTCGAGACCGGTTCTCTGGCAAACTGTGCTAGCAGCCGAAGATTGGAGATGAAAGTCCTTTTCATCTCACGAACGGTGGGCACGCCCCACAAATGGTCGAACACTAACCACATCATGAAAAGTCCTAACAAGATGCCGACGACGCGATCTCGCGCTGCTTCGAGCGAAGTCTCTATTTTGAATTCGCTTAAGTTGATGAGGTAGAAAGCCACGGCGATCTGAATCCCGAAGTACGACAGCCGCGGACTCGATGTCATGAACCAGGACGCCAGGGCGGTGACGCCAATGAACAGAATCACAAAGCCGGCGATGGAATCGAGGTGCGGTAAAACGAAGATCTGCGAGCCCATTCCAAGAACAAATCCACCCACTATGGCGCCTGTAATCCGAAGGATCTGCTTTTGGCGAGATGAACCTATGGTGGAGAGTGCGGTCAGCAAACATGTGGTAACCGCCGTGCTAATCCCAGGCCATGCGAGGGCGTTATAGATCACGTAGCAAATGCTCGCGGCTAAGCAGCCTTTCAGCGCGAAGCGAAGGTGCTCAGGGTTAACGAACGCGTCTGCAGCGAGAAGCGACGGGGAAGATATATCGTCTGGCGCAGCAAGATGTTCCTGACTGGATTGGGAAGCGGCAAACGCCTGAGGAATGAGATTAACGGTATGCTCGATCTCTGGCAGCAGTGGCACACCCGAAGGCTCTGCATCTGTCTTGAGATCGAGCGGGCCTGGAATCCTCCGATTCACCAAATCCTGGCGAATACTCGCGAGAGCTGAGGTCAAATTCCTGAACCGCTTCCGGTCATTCGCGCCTGGCTCAAAGTTTAGTTGCGTCAGTGCGGCCGCAAGATCAACGAGCCTCCCAACCAAGCCGACAACGCCAGCCATCTCGACAAAATACGGCGGTGAATAGTTCGAGCGCCGCAAGATGCGGCGCAACATTGAGGTTCCACGCATGGCTAGCTGGATGATTTGCTCTTTGGTCGCGGCCTCGACTTGGCGGCCGTCGGCATAACAGACCAGCAGCCTTTCTATGGCAGATAAACGCTCGCAAACCGGTAACACAATGTCTTCTCCCCGCCGCCGACGCGCAAACACCAGCTCTACCGCCGCGGTAATCACGACTCCTATTACGGCAGCCAAGCACAGCCAAAGCGTATCTTCCACACTTCTTTCGGCTGGCACATAGCGGTCCCATAAAGGGATTCCAAGCGCCAGCATGACGGCAAAGACAACTGCTGCGGTGTAGTTGGTCAACGCGCTAATCGCATAAAACCCCAGGAACAGAGAGCCAACCACCCAGAGAAAATGAAGAAGGGGTGAACCAATCACGAACGATAAGGAGATCAGAAGATAGGCTGCGCCGACACCCGTGAGGAGGAATATTGTTCCCGCGGATTTTAGCGTGGCTTGAGGGCTCTCACGAGAGATCATGAGCGCATAAATGGCGCCTTGAAAGAAGAAGGGAATGCGAAATGTCATGCCGACGATGGTGATCAGGGTGGCGGCGATTACCATGCGCGCGACGAGAGCGCCTCTGCCCGGATACGGTGACAGCTCCTCCCGCAGAAAGTCTCGCAGCCAGGCCAGCGAACTGTTCCAGCGGGAGAGGGGGAGTGCGGCAGTTGCCATGATCAACGCCCGCGAATGGTGACCACTGCCGTTTCACCCACGCGAAACAGATCACCCGTAGGGTTCTCTACGCGCACCCGCACTGGATACCGCGATGCCAAATGCACCCAATTTAGAGTTCGCTGCACATCGGGAAGGCCGGGGCCTAAATGGCCGATCCTGTCGGGGTCGGGAGTGACGCCGAACCCGACGCTATCGACGACTCCCGAGAAGCGCACGTTCGGCTTTGACATGACGTAGACATCAGCCTTCATACCCGGCGCGATGCCTTTGAGCAGGCCTTCGCGGAAATTGCCGACTGCCCACCAGGTGCGCGCGTCAATCAACGTGAACATCTGCTCTCCCACGTGAGCATAAGCGCCTTCTGAAATCGTGAGATTAGTGACGATGGCGTCGAAGGGAGCGTAGACGCGGCAGTTGTTCAGGTTGTACTGCGCGTTCTTTACCGCCGCTGCTTTTGCTCCGCGCTGATTGATCAGTGGCTCAAGAGTTGTAACCGCATGCCTGGCCTGTTCATGTTGCGCCGAAGCGGATTTCAGCCTTGCCTGCGACAGCGCCAGTTGTGATTCGGCCTGCCTCACAGCTTCTGCCATTGCAGTTTCCGAGGTTCTGGCCTTGTCCACCTGGTCTACGGTGACAAACTGCTTCGCCAGCAGCGGCTGAATTCGATGCAAGTTGTTGTTCGCATAACTCCATTCGGCGCGCGCCCGGCTTACACCTCGCTCCGCGTCGGTCACGTCTGCCTCGGCACTGTGAATGTTCTCCCCCGCGACAGAGACAGCGCTCACCAGTGCGGCTATTTTTCGTTGCTCGTCCGCGATTTGCCCTTCCAGAGCGGCCTGCTCCGAAAGGGCATTTTCGAGAGCATATTGAAACGGACGTTCGTCTATTTCGTACAGCAGTTCTCCCTTTTTCGCGAACTGATTGTCCTTCACATTGAGCCGCACGAGAGGACCATCGACCTGCGGTGCTATTCCGATAAAATTCGCAGATACTTCCGCATCTTCGGTCCGTGGGTACTCGTTTGCGTGATAAAGCACTATGAGTCCGAGCAGGACAGCTGTCGCCACAATCGCGGCACTAATCGAGCGACCGAGAAGCTTGCGCCGTTCCGCATTTCCAACCAGATCCATAGTCAGTACTCCCGATTCAACGGAATAGAAGAAGCCATAAAGCGAAGGAAAAGACAGCCGTGCAGCTGGGATACACCAGAACCGGCCAGGCTATTTCAACGTAACGGCTCAACAGCGCTCGCGAAATGGCGGTTAACAAGATGGCTGCAACGAAACAGATAAGCCAGGCGGGGAAAAAAGAACCCAATATGTCAAAGGAAGGCGCACAGCCAGTGAGAAATAGAGGGGCCAGTAACAACCCGTAGCTCAGGAACGCGAAAAGGCGGCGGATCACGGCGTACTCTTCCTCACGCTGGGCTGAATTGAATCGGCCGTTCGGAACGCCAGATCAGCTAACGATGCTAGTACTTGCGTGCGCGCCGTTACATCAGTTGAACGAGCCTGAGCGAGTGTCCGCCGCGCAGCGGTTACATCCAACAGGTTGCGGACTCCATACTTGTACGCCTCAAGGGCGGCGGCGTAAGACTGGCTTGTCGCTTCGAGCAGCGCAATCGCCGCTTGCCGCTGACGGAATGCAGTACTTAGGTTCGAGTAAGCTGTCCACACCTGATCGGCGACTTGATCCCGCAAGACATGCACTTGTGCCTCTGTCGCGTGAAGATCTGCTTTAGCCTCAGCCAGCCTGTTTTTTCGCGCACCGCCATCGAACACTGTCCAATTCAGATTGATCGTCAAGCTACCGTTCAAGCCAGCCGTGTGTCCCCACGGGGACGTCTGCTGTGATCCGTACAGGGATTGGGCGATTGGACCACCGCTGAAAGTGAGCGACGGATAGAACTCGGCGCGTGCCTGTTTGACTACTGCTCTACCAGCGCGAACCAGCGCTACTTGATCGAGGAGATCGGGCCGACTCGCAAGAGCGCGATCGATCGCCTGTTCGACGGTATCGGCGATCGACTCAGGAATTGTCAACTCTGTAAGAGGCTGTATGCGAATCGAAGTTGTTGGCGATGCTCCAAGAGCAGTTGCCAAGTTTCCTCGGGCAATCTCTTCTTGCCCCAGAACCGCTTGCAACTCATAGTCCGCCTGGGCGGTGGCGCTTCTGGCTTCGAGTACGTCCGGCAGAGTCGCCAGTCCATTCTTCAAACGTTCTTCGGCAGCTTGCTGCACGGTCTGCGCGTTCGACAGGCTTGCGCGTGCAGCTTCCTCCTGCCCTGTAGCAGTTAAGAGCTGATAGTAGGCTCGCTGAACGTCATAGATGACCTTCCGGTGCGTGTCGTTAAACCCGAAATTGCTCGCGAGAGTCCTTGCTTTCGCGGCATCGATTCGCCCGGAACGTCCACCAAAATCAAAGATCAGGTAATTAAGCTCGAGTGCAGTGCCAAAATCTGCAATCGTTTGACGAGAGAAACGGGTCGCCAAGTAAGCCTCTGAACGGCTCACCTGAGACAGCGCTACCGCTGCCAGTGTTGGATACAATTCGCTGCGCGCAATTCCCAACGCCGCTGCCTGCCCGCGTGCGAGCTCCCACGCGACACGGGTGTCGGGATTGTGCGTCTCTGCCAAATCGATTAAATCCGTCAGTGAGTAACTTTTCCCCTGGTCCAGATTGAACCTCTTGTCAGAAAGCTGCTTTGTGTCTGCCTGGATTTGCAGTTCCGCCGCCGCATGCCAGGGATAATCGGGAGACACGGGCGCAGTCTGCGCGACGGAGAAGCTCGCGGCTTGTATGGTAATCAGCAGGATTCTTCCGAGAACAATCGAATGCAAGTTCGCGAGTTTCGACATCACATGTAGCCGGAATGAATGTGGCGCTTACCGTACGACAGTCGTTTGCGATGTCTCCCGCTGGACTAAATTCTTCCGCCGGACTTCAGCTTTAGAGCCCTTGCATACTGCACACTTGCGGCATGACCTCCCAGATGTCGGAGTACAACCAGTTCCATGCCGATGTTCGCAGGGTTCCAAGAACTTTAAAACGTTCGCAAGGGTTAGATAACGGTTATTAGGCACAAGACTTGTCGCTCTACCCGACATGCAGTTGGTGGAGAAGCTTCCAGCGGACGGCAGGCGATTGAATACCGTCGTAAGCACAAGGCTGACGTCATTCTCATGAATGTCAGGCTTCCGGACATAAGCGGCATCGAGGCAATGATCGCGATCCGAATTGTCGCTGTTCTTTCGGAATTCCTCCGGAATCTTGCAGACAGTTCTGGATGCAACGTCGCGGGGGGCTGTGCTCTCTCTGTCACTCCTGTGGCCGCTCAGACCAAATGCAACCCCAACTGCCAAAGCACCACCCGCTACGGCAGGTGGTTCCGCGAATTAGTTTGCCAACTAACCCGAACGTGGTATCGCCTCAGTAGCCACGCGGGGTAGCAGAAAAACCCTGCATCTGGTGATGTGACGCCTAGAGCGATCTGCGAGAGTAGGCGGGACATTATGACGGTGATGCAGGCTCACGAAGGGATGTAGGAGGTAACCATGGTGGATGCGATCTTGTGCAACATGTAGGCGGGTACTCAGGAGACCTGGCCATGCGATCACGCACCGTGAGGCCGTAAAACTCCTGGCATTCCACGAATCGAACGGAGCCGAACTCAGAAACTGTCTGACCTATATCCGTGAATGGGTCACGAAAGGATGCGGACACGAATGCGGCGGAGTAACGAATAAGAGGAAGGGACGATATTGATGCTTGATACGAGTGAAGTGTTAGGCCGTAATTCGGACCCAGGAGGGCTGAGGACGGCATTTACAGTTCTACCAGGACGCACCGCAGTCCGAAACGACGTGGTGAATGGAGTCGGTGTACAAAAAAATAAAGGCGAGATTTCCGAGGGAGCGATTCGTGATGCGCTGTCTCGAATTCTGGAGAGTTCGATATTTGCTCAGTCGCGCCGACTTAGCGGATTTCTTCGTTTCACGGTCGAAACGACGCTAGCGGGCGAGGAGGAGATGCTGAAGGAATACCTAATTGGCACTGAGGTATATGAGCGCAAGCCTTCCTTTCATCCCAGTGAAGATTCGATTGTTCGCACTGAGGCTCACAGACTCCGAAATAAATTAAAGGAATACTACGAATCCGTTGGCAAGGGCGACCCAGTCGTTATCTATTATCGGCCTGGCAGCTATGTACCTGTCTTTCGACTCCGACACACCCAGAATGGGAACGATCTCGTGAAAGTTACCGCTCCGGGTGAGCTCTTCGTTGAAGGACGGAGGATCCGTGTCGCGGTTTTGCCTTTTGTGGATGCGTCGCGCGGCAACTTGTCTAGTGCCTGCGCTCAAATCATCACGGATGAATTGATTCACGAATTGGTGCGCACGGACGGGCTCCGTGTGACCGCAGCAAGTTCAGTGGCTGCGCAACCTCGTGACATTCCTGCAATAGCTCGAAAACTCGACGTCCAGATCGTGTTTGACGGGACGGTACGCCAAAACCAAAATCAGCTGCGTGTCATGTCCAGAATCATCAATGCCGACGGATTTCAGATATGGTCAGAACGGTTCGAAACGGAAGCAGATCCACATGGGCTTTTCAAACTCTCTGAGAAAATCGTATCCGCGCTGGTCAGCCGTATCCGTCCACGAACAATCGTTGATCCGGAAACAGAGCGCCTGAGCCCGGACGTCGATCTTCGCTCTTTATCATTCGATCTCGCAGCAGGCAGCATTGCTTCATGAGGGAACTTTGGCCGACACGCAATTGGCCATTGGGCCGAATTCATGGATACAAGACATTCTCGTTCGAGAAGATCGTAACGAAAGACCCATTATGGGTAGGTCGTGTCGCAGCTGTTGTGGGCGGAGCGCTAACTTCAAGAGGCTCGACCAAGTTGCGTGAGGTGGGGACATTGAGCGGCCGAAGTCTGCGTTGCGGGGACGCTGAGAAAGGAAGCTGTCGGAAGTCGACCGCCTACGATCAGCTTGAGATTCGCGGCACCTCCAGATCGCATTACTCGCTGTTTGTGGCCGTTGCCCGTCCGGCGCTATGTTCAGTGCCCTCGGCTTCGCCGCATCTGCGAGGGCATCGGCATAAGATAAACTGCAAAATGGCAGTTTGCCTTTACCTCAGCCTCCGGTTTCCCAGCTTCGACGAAGCGGACATCATGCCGCGCACCTTCGCTGTCCTCAAGCAGTTCCCCTATCCCAGCCCGCAGCCAGGCATTTCTTGCTCAAACATGAGGGCTTCAACTCGCCGTACTGGGATGAGATGACTCCTCATATGTTTCTATCTGATTGATAGGAATGGCAACAGATATTCGACACTTCGCCGCGATGGCGCAAGCTATAATGCCTTGGTTTTGCGGGGATTCTGCGTCGCTGGTCTTTTGATGCACAGGCCAAAGTGTCGTAAGGTTCTATTTCCTTCCAGCAGTACCGTCGGGGACGTGTATGGCTACTGCATCCAAAATCTGGGTAGTCCCTCAAAACGCAGAATCGCGTCACCTGGATCAAATAGGTTCCGTTGCCCGGGGCGAGGTTCCGAGCAAGGATATGATTGAAGATGTCTCCGCTTCCTGGCGAAGATGTACTGCCGAACTTCTTATTGATCCCGAAAGCCGGTCGGCTCCCCACATCGTAACCGAGAAGGAACTCAGGGTCTTGCGAGAATCGCTTACCCAGGGGATCTTTTGTATCCAGGAAGAAATCGATCGTTTATATGCCATCGTTCGCCAAGCGGGGTATGTTGTTTTGCTATGCAACACCGATGGAGTAGTGATTCACCACCGCGGCGATGAAGCACTCGCAGAGGAGTTCAAGAGATGGGGAATCTGGCTCGGCGGAGTGTGGTCGGAAGGGATCGAAGGTACGAATGGAATTGGCACATGCATTGTTGAGCAGCGGCCGATTGAAGTCCACGCTGACCAGCACTTTCGGACGCGTCATATTGGGCTCAGTTGTGCCGGCGCTCCAATCTTTGACCCTAGCGGCAGGCTAGCTCTGGTGCTGGATTGCTCCTGCGTGACGTCAGGTCAAGCCCATTCGCTGGTGCTTGCAGCGACAAAGGTTGCGGCACGCGACGTGGAAGAGCGATTGTTTCGCCACTGTTTCGGGCATGTGTGGATCATCGCGGCTGTACCATCCGACGACAGTTGTCCAGCTGTGCTCCTCGCGGTTGACAGTGACATGCGAGTTGTCGGCGCTGACCGAGTCGCCCGCCTCGTTTTCGCTCTGAATGATGAGCTCCTAACCGGCCACACGGGTCTGGGAGCGATCTTCGAACATGATCGGTCTGCATTCCGCCGCAATCAAGAACAGAATATCCCGGCACGTTTCATTTGTACCGGTCAGGAGTGGCATGCGTTGATTACTCCTCCAATGCGCGGCGTACGAGGTTGGAACGCTCGGGCTGATCTCGCAGTTCATTCACGGCCGAGGATTAGCATGCTTCATGATCTAGCTCTGCCGAAATCTGCGCCTGAACAACACGGTGGTCTCTCGCCAGCGCGTACCCACCGCATTCACGAATACGTAAGTTCTAATCTCGATCGGAACATAAGCATTGAAGAGCTGGCCGAAATGGCCGGGTTGTCGGTGCACCACTTCGCTCGGGCATTTAAGCAAACTGTTGGCATGCCCCCGCATTCCTACATTCTGCAACGCCGTATCGAACAGGCACAGCAGATGCTTCGCACCACGAAGGTTCCTCTCTCAGAAATCGCTTTGTCACTGGGATTCTCTGATCAAAGCCATCTTGCCAGACATTTCCGCCGGATGACTGGCTTTCCGCCAAGTGCGGTCCGACAATAATCCCGAATGGGTCGATGTTTGCAAAAAGTCCAGGCCGCCGCCGAGTAGTCGCCATCGCTATCTTTATTCATTCCTGCGATCTTCGGCATCCTCGAAGAGTGATTGGCCGCCCCCTTTCACGGGGTCGCTGTAAGCTGTTCCTTCCCATGAAGACCAAAAACATTGTCACGCTGATCGTCGCCAGAGAGAATCCCTCATCCATAGTGCACTCCGCGCGCACAGCGTTAGCAGCCGTGGTTTCGCTGTTAGCGGCACGTTTGCTGCGTCTGCCGGAAGCATACTGGGCTTCGATCACCGCTCATAGTTATGCAATCAACATTCGGAGCAGCGCTTTCTGTCTCCGCGCAACGCTTCGTAGGGACAGCCGTCGGTGCGGTGCTGGGAGCCATGGCGGCAACTTACTTTCAACGCAATGTCATTGTCTACGGTGTCCTTGTCTTCCTCATCGGACTCCTATGCGCTGCCCTGCACATTGAGCGAACTGCATATCGTTATGCGAGCGTCACGCTCGCCATAATCATGATGATCCCGCGCGCTCTGGGAGCTTGGACAACCGCGGCTCATCGTTTCGTCGAAGTCTCTCTCGGGATCGTGGTAGCGCTGGCGATAGCCGCTATCTGGCCAGAACAACAGAGAGTCACGGAGACTGTCAGCACGACTCAAGTTGAGGAAAAGGGAGCGGCAACCGAAGGTTAATCAAGACCGAGGAACGAATTAATCCAGCTCCTCACCACCTGTCGGGCGGGATCGGAGTCCAGAAATTGAAATCCCACCAACGGACTCTTCTGCCAACATACTGCTCCTTCAATGGTGACGGCAGACCTTCCAGGCAGAGAGAATGAGAGGCGCAGCCTGTCTGAGAGAGATGCGAGTCGCGTCAATTGGACGGACATACCTCCGCCACTGATCTCGCGACTGGAACCCGAGAAAGATCCGGCAGGACCTTCAATAGAGACCTCAATCACGAGCGGAATGCGCACGTAGCGACGCAGTTCGTGCAGCAGCAACGAACAGGTAGATCGCGCAACACTTAGAGCATTCCCACGATCTACTGGGAACTCGATAAGCGTATTGATGCCGAACGTGGAGAAGCGCCTCACATCAACGTCGCGGGGCAAGATTCCATAGAGGAGCATCTTGTGATTTGAGCGGGAAGAGCGAACGGCTTCGAGGACAGGTGGAGCATGATCGTCCAGCAACACGACACAGCCTTGAAACTGTTCCACGCCGAGGCGCTTGGCGAAGTCTTCGGCCACGGGAATTGCCTGCACCCCACACTGCGCGAAGGCTCTCGTCAAGGTGTCAGTCGTTGGGGCATCCAGCCGCACCAGTGCTACTTTGGGAACGGCACGGGAGCGGGGTCCGGGAGTGGGGGCTGAACTCATTTTGATTTAAGCCGACGAACTTGCCTGGCACTTCTAATAATGGTTACCTGCGGCCAATCGCACAAGGTGACCAGAGTAATCCGATTCTTGCCTCGCTATTGGCTTTGTTCGCTCGGTTTCCCGGGAAGGCGATTTTAGGATGCAAAAAGGCGGACTCCGGCGACTGTTTTTCTGAGGGCAGGCACCCAGAACAACAAGTCACTGGTTAGGCAGCAGCAGCGTTATTCTTTTGTTCGTTTCGTCTATTTGCGATTGTCCAAATGGCGTGAAACCAGCGGTGCTCATCAGCAGTCATTTCACGGCCAAACGCGTCACGGAACTTCTGCTCAAACTGCTCCCACGGCATGTTGTCTTGCACATACATGCGCACTTCAGATGCAAGTCCAGCAGTTTGCGTTGTCAGGTTTTGTGACAGATCATGGAAACGCTGGATCAGATCATGACAAAGCTGTGGGAGACTCGGCGCCTTCGTGGATAACGCTGGGCCGGACCATGCCACGAGTGTGTCATAATTCATTGCCCACTTCGACTATGTCCTACTTGTGTCATGCCAATTTCGGGGTTGCGCACCAAGGTGGAAGCGAAGGAAACAGCAGACAAGAGTCGCCGTAAGCTCGTCCTCCTGTTGGTAGGAGGACGTTACACAGAATTAGAAAACCTTCTACAGCGAAGGGGTTACCTCGTTGTTGCCCCAGGCACTCCTGACCATGCTGTAGCCATTTGCCTGCACAATCGAATAGTCTCCGCACTCATTGATGAAGAGTTTCTCGCGGACGCCGATACCTGGTCCCTGGCCGAGTCGTTGAAGGCGGTTTCCCCCAACATCTCCATTGTGCTCCTGATCCGGGGGTCGGCTGCGAAGGGATACCCGCTAAGGGGAGTGGATTACATAGTGAATGACGGCGAGCCCGACCAGGTCCTGAACGCGCTAAAGAAAGGTGTCCCGCGCTGAATTCAGAGCGAGCAGCCCCGCACCGCTCGCTTGCACCTCTTGCTGAGTCCTCAGATCGACTGGTTTTGGGGAGCTGTAATTAACTTCTCCAACTCATCAGTCTTCTTTGAAGAAGTCGACGTCAACAACGTTTTGACAATCACATAAAGAACCGGAATGAAGAATAAGTTCAGGACGGTGGAGAACAACATTCCGCCAACGATAGCGGTCCCTACCGAGTGCCGCCCGAGTCTGCCGGCGCCGGTCGCGAAGTAGAGCGGTAGAACTCCGAGGATGAAGGCAAACGATGTCATCAGAATCGGGCGAAGGCGCAACTCAGCCGCTTCAATTGCGGCATCGATGATCGAGCGTCCCTGCTCTAGCAGTTGCTCAGCGAACTCGACAATGAGAATCGAGTTCTTCGCCGAGAGTCCGATGAGCATCACCAGACCGATTTGCACATAGACGTCGTTCACCAGGCCACGCATTGAGACAAACAGCAAGGCGCCCAGGACCGCCGTAGGAACTGCGAGCAGGATGATGAACGGCAACGCGAAGCTCTCGTATTGCGCTGAGAGAGTGAGATACACAACGAGTATCCCGAGTGCGAAGATCAGGACCGCCTTGCCACCCGCTTCTACTTCCTCCAGTGCCAACCCGGTCCACTGGAACGTCATGCCCTGAAGCATCTTTTGCTTTGCCAGTTCCTCCATTGCTTCCAGTCCCTGGCTGGAACTGAATCCTGGAGCCGCCGCGCCATCGATTTCGGCTGCGCGAAACAGATTGTAGTGATTAATGACCTGTGGGCCCGCCGTCTCCTTCAGGTCGACGATGTTTCCGAGCGGAACGAGACCGTTGGTCTCGGAACGCACATAATATTGCCGCAAATCGCGCGCCGACATGCGGAATGGCTGATCGGCCTGCACGTAGACGCGATAGGAGCGGTTGTTGAAGTCAAAGTCATTGACATACTGCGAGCCCATGTACACGCCGAGCGCCTGCGTGACCTGGCTGATCGGCACTCCGATGGCTTTTGCCTTCGCACGATCGATTTGCACAAGTTTTTGCGGATCGTTCGCAGTAAAGCTGGTAAACAGTCCAGTGAGATCCTGGCGCTGCCGGCTGCCGGCGACTATCTGGTGAGCTACGTTATCGATGTCCTGCAACGTGTTCCGGCCCAGATCCTGTAATTCAAATTGAAATCCGCCAAAACTCCCGATGCCGTTGATAGCTGGTGGTTCAAAGGCGACGACGATCGCCCCAGGGATGCTGAAGAGCTTCGGCGAAACGCGGGCAACAATGTCACTCACAGCATGGCCTTTCGCTCGACGCTCTTCGATAGGCTTTAGCGGAGCAAAGACAAGGCCGTAGTTGGACGAACTACCGCCGGACAGAGAGAATCCAGGAACAGCGAAGGTGCCGAAGATGTCGGGATCGGCTCGCAGAATCTGCTCAGCTCGCTTGGCGATGTCAGTCGTGTAACCGAGCGATGCTCCCTGCGGAGTCTGAACCACAACAATGAAGTAATTCTGGTCTTCCTGCGGTACGAATCCTGTAGGAACGTGGACATACATGTACGCAGTCAACGCCAGCGCCGCGAAGAAGAGAACGATCATCGCATAGCGGAAATTCAGTACCTTCGCAATCACTCTTCCGTAGGCGACTCCCAGACCGTGAATCGCTCGGTCAACTGCGTGTGCGAACCTTGCGTATCCGCGCGAAAGCCAGCCGATCCCGGTCCAGTCGAAGACCGAATATTTCTGCTCTTCACTGCGCAACAGAATCGCCGCCAAGGCGGGTGACAATGTGAGTGCGTTGAAGAGAGAAATCGCAATAGAGAATGCAATCGTCAGGGAGAATTGCCGGTAAAGAATTCCTGTAGTGCCCGGAAAGAATGACACCGGCACGAATACTGAAATCAGTACAAGCGAGGTGGCCACCACGGCGCTCGAAACTTCAGCCATAGCAACTGACGTTGCGGTGTGCGGGTCACTCCCGCCTTGATTGATATGGCGCTGAGCATTTTCGATGACAACGATGGCGTCATCTACAACCAAGCCCGTCGCCAGGGTGATTCCGAACAGTGTCAGCGAGTTGATCGAAAATCCGAAAATCTTGATGAAGGCAAAGGTACCGATCAGGGAGACTGGAATCGTAACCGCAGGAATAATCGTGGCGCGCCAGTCCAGCAGGAAGAAAAAGATCACAATGATCACGATGACGATCGCTTCTTCCAGCGTCGTGATGACTTCCTTGACCGAATCGCCCACCACCGTGGTGGTGTCGAAGGCGATCACATACTTCATGCCCGGCGGGAACGACTTTGACAATTCTGCCAGAACAGCGCGGGCAGCCTTGTCTACTTCGAGAGCGTTGGCGTTTGAGAGTTGTTGTACGCCTACGCCGATCGCATCATGGCCGCTGTAGAGCAGATTAGTGTCGTAGCTCTCGGCGCCGATCTCGGCTCGACCTACGTCCTTTAGTTGAACGATTCCGTTCCGCGTGTTCTTGAGAATGATGCTCTCGAACTCCCTGGGATCGGATAGTCGCCCTACCACGCGCAGCGTTACCTGGAAGTTCTGTTTCGGGTCTGCGGGGGGACGCCCCAACTGGCCGGCAGGGATTTCGACGTTCTGTTCTTGCAGCGCAGCTACCACATCGGCGGCAGTCAGTTCGCGCGCAGCCAATTTCGTGGGATCGAGCCAAATGCGCATCGCATACTTACGCTCGCCGAAGAGGATCACATCTCCCACGCCGGGAATGCGCTTGAGCGCATCTCGCACGTATACGTCGAGATAATTGGAAATGTACTGGTTCGTGAGGCTGCCATCGGGAGAAAAGAAACCCGCCGCAAAGACAAAGTTGGGATTTGCCTTCGTGATGGTTATGCCCGTGTTCTTGATTTCCTGCGGCAGTCTTCCTTGTGCCGTCGCGACACGATTCTGCACGTCAACCGCTGCGATGTTCAGGTCGTATCCCGTACGGAAGGTGACGTTGATGCTGCTGGTGCCGTCGTTCGAACTGGTCGAGGTGATGTAATGCATGCCCTCGACACCGTTGATTTGTTGCTCAAGCGGCGTGGTTACCGCAGATTCCACAACCTGAGCGTTCGCGCCCACGTAGTTGCTGGTCACCGTGACCTGTGGAGGCGCGAGGTCAGGATAGAGCGAGATCGGCAAAGTGGGAATGCAAACCGCGCCGGCAAGGATGATGAGCAGCGCGCATACTGTCGCGAAAATAGGCCGTCTTATAAAGAAATCTACCAAGCCGCTATTTCCTCCCTAACTGTCCCACTTCTGGACTGGAATGCGTTCCCAAATCAGAACGGTTAGCTAATCGGTTGAACGGGCGTTCCGTCGATAAGGAGCTGGATACCTGAGACGATCACTTTGTCCCCGCGCTGCAGACCGCTGGTTACGGCGTAATCGTTTCCTACCGTGTCGCCCAGAGTAACCGCGCGCTGCTTCGCAACGGTGCCTTGGTCTGTCTGAGCCGCTACGTAAACGAATGACTGTCCCCCAATGCGAGTCACGGCCAGGACCGGAACTGTTGGGGTTGGAGAGGTGCTCCACACCACTCGAGCTTTTACTAATTGTGCAGTGCGAAACTTGTCAAACGACGCGTGAATGGGGGCCTTTACGAGGATTCCTTGCAGAGAGTTGTCAACCTGCTGTGAGATGAAATCTACTTTCGTGCTCTCGATTAGATCCCCGCTGCTGGTCACGATCTGCACGGGCAATCCCATGCGAATGTCGCCTGCACGTTCCGTAGGAATGAAAATGTAGGCCTCGAGCTCCGCGTTCTCGTCCACGGTAGTGAGTAATGTCTGCGGAGAGACGTAATCGCCGATGTGCACAGGAATGTCTCCCACAACGCCCGCGAATGGCGCAACCAGGTTGTAGTACGCGAGTTGGCGTTGCTGAGTGATGCGCGCGGCGGTTGAAGCTTCCCAGTCGGCCTTGGAGTTCTGGTAAGCCTGCAGTGCGAGTTCGTAGTCTCGCTTGCTGCTCACGCCTCCCTCATACAGCTTCCGCTGGCGCTCGACTTCGTTCTGTGTGTAGTCGAGAGTTGCTTTCTTTTGCGCTTCGGTACTGCGCTGCTGATCGACCGTCGCCTGCTGCTTCAAAGGATCGATGGTCATCAGCGTCGCTCCAGCGCGCACGTGGTCCCCAGACTTTACGAATATGCGCGTCAGGGTGCCGTCAACCTGAGGCTGAATGCTCGCTGAGCGGCGCGACTTTACGGTCGCCACATATTCATCGATGCGTGGTACGGGAGCGAGATTGACCGTCTCCGTTTTCACCGGAAGAGCCTGTGGGCCAGATGCCTTGGCTTCCGTTTTGGTGCATCCCGAACTTGCGAGAACCACAACTGCCAGTAGAGCAATAAAAGAGATGCTGGTAAGGGTCTTCAATCGAATCATCCTCTTAACCTCTTGTAGCCGGTAAAGATGCTGGGCGCAGCCAGGAGGATTCAATATGCTACCGGGCGGTACACAATCACCGTAGTTTTAGATACAATTGTTGCGTTCCGGACATGCTGATTTCGGTGAGGCATTAATTTTGTGCGAAGATTTTGGCGCTAGTATCACAATCCGGTAATTTGCCATCTTCTTGTGAAATGTTCTCTTGACTGGTCACGTTCGTATCTTGGCGGGCGCCCAGCTATCGACAGTGGATTCGATCGGTTCGTGTTGCAAATACCACAATCGGGTTATCGTGCCGTTGCCCTTCGGAGGTAGGTAAATACACCCATATCTGCTGATGCGGCTGGCGACTTTACGTCGGACTATGAAAACTAGACTTCAGCGGTCACGATTTACGTAGGTGATGCGACAGGCCGTTCGGCAAAACAAAGCTGACGTTGCGAAGATGTCGGATCTTTTCAATCCAAAAGGAGCCCATCATGATCCTCGGCATGAGCACGGCGACGTTCACCCTACTCCACGTTTTAGTTAGCCTCGCAGGAATCGCTTCAGGGTTTGTTGTTCTCTATGGGTTTTTTGCCGGAAAACGTCTGGATGGTTGGACTGCCGTCTTTCTCATCACTACGGCATTGACGAGCATAAGCGGGTTCGGCTTCCCCTTTGATCATCTGTTGCCATCACACAAAGTCGCCATCATTTCCCTTGTAGTGCTGGCTGCGGTGATTCCGGCGCGTTACGTGTTTCACATGGAGGGCGCCTGGCGTTCGGTGTACGTAATCGGATCGTCCTTGGCGCTGTACTTCAACGTTTTTGTACTTGTCGTGCAGTCGTTTATGAAGGTACCGGCACTCAAAGCGCTCGCGCCAACTCAATCAGAGGCTCCGTTCCTGGTTGTCCAGCTCGCCGTGTTGCTGGCCTTTGTCTGGCTCACTACTCTCGCGGTAAAAAGGTTCCGAATCGGGACGGCGCGCGCAGCTTCATCCGCCGCGTCTTTGTCATAAAACCACCTGCCGTAACAACAAGAAATCAGCAAGGAGCTGGCATATGCCTACTATTACAACGAGAGACGGCACACAGATCTTCTACAAGGACTGGGGCAGCGGACAACCGATAGTCTTCAGTCATGGCTGGCCGCTCACTGCGGATGACTGGGACGCGCAAATGATGTTCTTTGGCGAGCGCGGCTATCGCGTGATCGCACACGACCGGCGCGGTCACGGCCGTTCCACCCAGACGTGGGACGGCAACGAGATGGACACCTATGCCGATGATCTTGCGACCCTCACTGAAAAACTTAACCTGAAGAACGCTATCCACGTGGGCCACTCGACCGGCGGTGGAGAAGTCGCCCGTTACATCGGCCGGCATGGCACAAAGCGAGTCGCCATGGCTGTGCTCATTAGCTCGGTACCGCCCCTTATGGTGAAGACCGACAAAAATCCTGCGGGCGCTCCGATCGAAGTATTCGATGACCTGCGAGCTCAATATCTGAAAAATCGGCCCCAGTTTTACATGGACATTACCCTTCCCTTCTACGGCTACAACCGGCCAGGCGCCAAGATATCGGAAGGCATCCGGGAGAAGTGGTGGCTCCAGGGAATGATGGGCGGAATGAAGGCGGGGTACGACTGCATCAAAGCTTTCTCCGAAACGGACTTCACTGAGGACCTCAAGAAGTTCGATGTGCCCACCCTCATCCTTCACGGCGACGATGACCAGATCGTGCCGATTGGTGCGGCGGCTCTGATGTCCGCTAAGATTGTGAAGAACGCCAAACTGAAAGTATATCCAGGCTTTCCACACGGAATGCCCACAACCAATGCAGACCAAATCAATGCCGACCTACTCGCCTTCTTTCAGGTCGCTGGTCGAGCTGCAGCGTAGAGACAAGTTCCCCCGGCCGTTCGTCGTCGGCGACGGCCGGGAAGACTCGTTGTCGTCCCGAATTGAGTCCGAACCA
>DATMPC010000043.1 GCA_035567895.1 Terriglobales bacterium
TAAAGCGGTTGTCACGGGGGACAGCTTTGCCTCTGTCTTGCCCATTCATTGTGGAGCGGCCAGTCTCGACAGCCGTGTTTCCGTAGATGCGCACCTGAACCTCGTCGGTGGTGATGGACTGAAATTTCAATTCACCGGACGCAAAATCTGAAATCACCTGCGGCTTGGTTCTCACGGCGCCACTTGGCCCTACGCCGATAAAATCAGCAGCATAGATGCGCTCAAGGGCCGCCACATCCGACTCGATCTGCGCCTGAATGCGTTCATGATCCAATTGTCTTATGACCTGCTCAATGCTTCTTCTTCGATCCCAGCTCTCGCGCGGGCTTTGTCCTAGGGCGATAGAGGCCGTCGTAAGGACAAGGACGGCGATGACAATTGTTCGTCTCATGGAGAGTTCGCCTTTGTTAATTACTCACTCGCGTGTTCGTTTCTTCGGCGCATAACGGTTGACTTGACGCGGAGGCGCGATTTCATTCAAGCATCGCCGGACCCGAGCGGTCAATGTGATGGACGAACTCCGAAGGTGTTCGGGTTCATCCCGCAATGCCTTCCTTCTCTTCAGAGTCAGTGTTCGGGTTCGCCAGAATCCTCACCAATAACGAGGGAAGCAGGATCAACGCAAGGTCGTCCTCGCGAGCCGGGTTACCAGAACCGATGCCAAACGCCGACTAGCAAACGCCGAGCGCTGCCAAAGGCTGCGCGAGACTTGGCGTCGCAAGGAGTTGCGGGACGCATGGGGCTACCCGCAATTTCTACCTGTGATTCATACCTGTATTACGGGCAAAGACTCGGAAAGACGCACTTCTACACGTTGTAAGTCGTTCTATCTCGTAATCGTGGTAGTTTGACACGGTAGAGGTCAGGAGTTCGAGTCTCCTCGTGCCTACCATTCTTCTTAGCCTCCAAGCATGCAACAGTTATAGTTGACCTCCTGGAGCGTCTCTATCAGACCATTCCTTCAGGCAGTGAACAAATTCGGCACAGGAGCGATCGTTGAAATTAGTCAGTTCGCGGACTTTTGCTGTTCCTCTCTTAATAGCCCTGAGTTCCACATTGTGCTTCTCGCAGATCGATGATGCCACGCGACAGATGTCCCGTGACATCTTCAAGCAGCTCGTTGAAATCAACACTACGGATTCTGTTGGGAACGTCAGCACGGCGGCGGAAGCCATGGCGCAACGGCTGCGAGCCGCCGGATACTCGGCAGCAGATATCCAGGTGATTGGGCCGAACGATCGCAAGAAGAACTTGGTTGCGCGTTTGCACGGCGCCGGCAGGAAGAAGCCGGTATTACTGATAGGACATCTCGATGTAGTCGAGGCGAAACGCAGCGACTGGACCACCGATCCGTTTCAGTTTGTCGAGCAGGACGGCTATTTCTACGGTCGTGGCACCCAGGACATGAAGGGCGCAGATGCCATCCTTGTGACTACGATGATCCGTCTGAAAAAAGAGAGTTATAAGCCGGAACGAGACATCATTCTTGCGCTCACCGCAGACGAAGAAGGCGGGAAATCGAATGGTGTCGATTGGCTTGTGAATAACCATCGTGAACTTGTCGATGCCGAGTTCGTGCTGAATCCAGATGGAGGGGGCGTGCAGCTCGAGAACGGCAAGCCGGTAATGATGGAGATGGATGCAACGGAAAAGCTCTACTCCGACTACCAGCTTAAAGTAACGAATCGCGGGGGCCACAGCTCGCTTCCGGTGGCGGACAATGCGATTTATCACATTGCAGACGCGCTCTCAAAGCTGGAGAGATACCGTTTTCCTTTCGAGTTGAACGACGTCACGCGCGCTTACTTCGCCCAGATGTCGAAAACTGAAACCGGACAGAAAGCGGCAGACATGAAGGCCATCTTGTCCACATCGCCAGATGAACAGGCCATTGGGCGATTATCGGAAGATCCGCTGAACAATTCACTGATGCACACCACGTGCGTGGCGACGCGTCTAGACGGAGGCCACGCAAATAACGCATTGCCGCAGACCGCCCGCGCTAACGTAAACTGCCGCATCCTGCCCGGGCACTCGATTGAAGAGACGCGACAGATGCTGATCAAGATCGTTGATGATCCAAAGGTCGCCGTCAGCAGCGTAGGCAGCGATGGGGAAGTTCAGACACAGAGTTTTCCGCGAAAATCTTTTCCGCCTCCGCCATTGTTGCCGCAGGTGATGAATCCGCTGGAACGCGTGACGCAGGAGATGTGGCCCGAAACCCCAGTTGTACCTTCGATGGCAACCGGAGCGTCTGATGGCGTGTACACCTCGCCTGCCGGCATGCCGACGTTCGGGATATCGGGACTCGCGCTCGACGTGAACGACATTCGGGCACACGGTAAGGACGAACGTCTGCCGGTGAAGTCGTTCTACGATGGCGTCGAGTTTTACTACAAGTTCCTGAAGGCTGTCGCGTCGGAATAAACGGCACATTCTTTTGGCACTGTCATCCCTCAGGCCGCCGAGTAGCTGTTGAAGTGTCTTTGCGCCGTTTGCGCCCTGGGGGGATCTGCTGTTTTCTAAAATCTGCGAAAAAGCAGATCTTCGCGCCGCATAAACAAGGGGCCGGTAGCTCTATGATTTTCGCTGCGGGGCGAGGGATGACAGTCTCATCAATAGTGTCACGCAACGAATAAACGACTTAGGCTTTCGCCAGCTCGTACAGATAATCCACGTGTGAGCGAACGGCTCCATCCAGTCCCTGCACCTTTGGATTACTCGACTCGATGACGTAGTACTCGTTGGGGGCGTGAGCTCCGCTTCCGTGTCCCAGCCCGAAGTGTCCGGCAGGCAGCCGTAGCGGCTCACCAGTGAACACAAACCCAGGCCAGGAACCAGCCAGCCGCGGGAACATGATGGGATCGATTCCCGATCGCTTGTACACAGCCTGGGCCGCGCGAATGACTCCCGAATCGGCAGGAGTAGTGGTGGGGTCGTATCCGCCTGTCATGTTGACTTCAATGTCGCCATAGCCATGCTTTACCAGGTGTGCTTTCAGCAGTTGCAATGACTCGGACGCAGTCATATCGGGAACAAGGCGGCAGTCGAGTTTCGCAACAGCCTTGTGAGGCAGAATCGTCTTTCCTCCAGGACCGGTATAGCCGCCGACTAGGCCTTCGATGTTTACAGTCGGGCGCGACACCAGCATCTCAAGCGCTTGCTGATAGGGAACATCGTTGATCCAGTGACTGATGCCGAGCGTGCGTTTCCGCGTGGCTTCATCCTCGCGGCGCGCGGCGACCGCGATCATTTGCTTGTCTGTCGCTGAGAGCGGACGTACTTTGTCCATGTAATTTGCGATGGCCGGGGTATTGCCATCAGGCGTCACGAGCGTGGTCAGCGCTTCGACAAGATGCCATGCCGGACTATCGGTCATCGCTTTCAAACTGGAGTGCACATCCTGTTTTGGGCCGCGTCCCCAACGCTCTCCGCTCGAGACTAATTCCAGCTCCATTACTCCCTTCGAGCCGAGATCAATCGTCACCTCGCCATCCGGATTCTGCGACGCTGAAGGCATGAATAGCCCGGTGCACTTCTTAAGAGCAGCGAGAATATCCGGACGCCTCACAATCTGCGGGAAATGGGGAGAGCCAATCTCCTCCTCGCCTTCGCCTACAAAAACAAAGTTAACGGGAGGTTTGCGCCCTGCGGCTTTGATGGCGTGCAGCGCCGCCAGAAATGTTGCCTCTGGCCCCTTCTGGTTCACGGCACCGCGTCCGACAACAACTTTCCCAAAACCGGTCTTGTCCACCAGTGCAGCTTCGAATGGAGGTGATGACCACTCCGAAGGATCCACCTGCTTCACGTCGTACATGAAGTAAAGTCCGATAGTTTTCGCGGCGCCATTGTCCATTGTGGCGAAAATACCCGGCTGACCATCCGTCGGCACCTGGGTGACTTGCTCAAAGCCCGCGTCGCGCAACATCTCCATCGTGAGCCGGCAGCCTTCCTGCATGCCGCGATTCTCAGCGGCGATCGACGGCTGGCGGATCCAGGTTTGCAAGCGTTGCACATTTTGGTCATGTTGCTTCTGGATTTGCGCAACGATGGGTTGAAGGTCGGAATCCTCGCTCTCGGCGGTGCTAGGAAGAGCGGTGCTGGCGGCGGCCATTGCGGCGGTAGCAACAAATTCGCGTCGGTTCATAACCGCGCGAGGATAAAGGATTGGAGAGCCACGTGTCTAGCCAACGGCAGACTGAGCTATTGTTTTCCCGTGAGCTGGCGAATCAAATCAACTTCTGCCTGACGATACGGGCTGCCATCAGGGCGCAGTACCTCGTGAAACCAGACGGAAGGCTCCTCGAGAACATAAGGACGTCTCCACGAATCCCACGGCAGATTGGTTTGAGTTTTCCCCACAACGAAACCCCAGTTGATCGCACCAACTTTCTCTTGCTTGGCGATCGGCAACACTGTATCGAATGTGCTGCCCGCAGAACGCGCCATGTATTCTGTGCAGATCACGGGCCGGTTGAACTTCCTTAGCCAGGTAACCTCGCTCTTGAAATACTCGGGCCAGGAATAATTGTGGAAGGTGATGACGTCTGACTCGCGCAGCTGAATCTCTTGTAGCGGGCCCAGCTTTGTCTCGTCCGGGTTTCTGCCGATTGTCCATACACCGCTAGTAAGAGGCTGCGTTGGGTTCATCTGGCGAACCCATGCGAACACCTGCGGCAAAAGCATCTCTACCTTTGCGTTCTTATCCTTCAGCTCCTGCTTGGAATAGGAGCTTTGGTTATCAGCGCCGGGTTCGTTCCACACATCCCATCCGAGAATGCGGTCGTCCTTAGCAAAGGCTCCCACGACGCCCTGAACGTATGCCTTCAGTCGCGGATACTGGCTTTCGTCCGTCAGCGCAGTCGCTCCGGGGCTCTGCACCCAACCCGAGTTGTGAATGCCCGGAATGGGTGGATGCTGTGGACCAAGATGAGGAAATGGGTCCCAGCAGGAATCGAAGATCACGAGCAGGGGCCGGATGTGATGGCGCGAGGCAATCGTGAGAAATCGATCGATACGCTTCTGGAAGCCCGCTGCATCCTGCTGCCAGAGCAGGTCGTGCAAGAAGACGCGCATGGTGTTCATGCCCATGGCTTCCGCCCAGCCAAGTTCCTGATCGATTTGGTCGGGATTGAAGGTGGCTTCCTGCCACATCTCTAACTGGTTGATTGCCGACCTGGGAATGTAATTGCTGCCGACGAGCCACGGCTGCTTGGCGTACCA
This sequence comes from Terriglobales bacterium, assembly GCA_035567895.1. Taxonomy (NCBI): domain Bacteria; kingdom Pseudomonadati; phylum Acidobacteriota; class Terriglobia; order Terriglobales; species Terriglobales bacterium. The sequence goes on from DATMPC010000043.1 coordinate 5,224, forward strand.
CTCCTGCGCCTTCTGCTCAGACCAGCGAGCACTCTGCGGATCCGCAGCGCTCATGGTAAAGGTCAGAAAGAGCAGCGTTATAGCGCTAACGAGCAATCTAGGCATTCTCTTCATTGGAGCTCCGGATTAGAACACGAGAGTTCACTTATAAGCGAGGCATCGGTGGTTTTATCAGGTTCCACGAAACCGATCCTTTCCGGTGCAAATGCCGGCGGTAAACTTTGTCACGACTGGTGACATACAGCCATTGCATGTCTGGGCCCCCGAATACCAGATTGGACAAACTAGTATCCTGCGGCTTATTGATGATCGCGTTTACTCTTCCCGGCTGATCGCAGACCTGAATTCCCAGCTTTGTCGCGACATAAAGGAAGCCTTCGGTGTCGTAAGTCATCCCATCGGCGCCGCTCTGCGAGGAATCGTCGGGAGTCTCCAGGCGATAGAACGGCTCGCCGTTCGTCAATGAGCCATCGGGCCCGACTTGGAACGACGAGACCCACTTGCCCCGAGTATCGGCCACTGCCAGCAGCGACTGATCGGGAGAGAGCCGGACTCCGTTCGGGAACTCGATGCCGGTGAAGACCACCCGCTTCTTGCCCGCAGCATCGATAAACCAGATTTGATGGTTAGGTGGATCGCTGAAGTAAACCTCGTTGCGCGCCGAGACGGCCAGATCATTCGAATCCACATCTTCAGCAAGCACCGACTCCCCGCCATCAGGCGAATATGCCACGATGCGCCGTTTTGTGCTTTGGCACACGTACAGACGTCCGTCAGGACCGAACATCATTCCGTTGGCTCCGCCACTGTCTTCTTTCCAAACGGTGATCTTGCCGCTCAAATCGATCTTGTGAATGCGATTGTTCGGACGATCGGTGAAATAAACATTCCCTTCCTTATCGACCGCAGGCCCCTCGGAGAACTTGAAGCCTTCGCCCACCATCTCCCACTCTTTTCCGGGCTCGAGAATCTCGTAAACACCGCGTTCATTTACCCTGACGGGTTTTGCCACGGGCTTGGGATAGTCCTTCCAGAGCCAACGCAAAGCGTCGGGGAGAATGGCGCCGCCATGTTTAGCGTTGTGGCCTTCGGAGCCAATTATGAAGTTGCTTTCATAACCTGCGAACTCTAGCGCAGAAGCAATGTCCTGATTCGCAATGAACCAGCTGCCTGAGTAGATGTTGAGATCGTTGCGTCCATCCTGCAGGAAAATGCGTAGCGGCTTGGGCTCGGTCTTGCGGATGAGTGAGGCCAACTCCTCGGCTCCCCGCAGATTCGTGAAGCTGCCAATGAAACTCAGGACGCGGTGGAATGCGTCCGGACGGGTCCAGGCCGCATTGAACGCGGCGATTCCTCCAGAGCTCGAACCAGCGAGCGCGTAGTCGTTGGGATCCTTCGACAACCGATAGCGGGTCCCGACCTCGGGCAGAATTTCCTCGATCAGAAATCGCGCGTAGCGGTCGCCGAGGGCGTCGTATTCGAAGCTTCGGTTATATCGGTTCTGCTGATTCGGCGATGCTGCCGGTAGGATTCCTGGATCTATGAAGATGCCAATCGTGACCGGCATTTCACCTTTGTGAATCAGGTTGTCAAGGACTATGGCGGCGCGCCAACTGCCGGAGTCATCCACCATGTGTCCGCCGTCCTGAAAGATCATGACGCATGCAAGCTTATCGGGCTTGTACTGCGCTGGAACGTAGATCCAGTAATCCCGCACCGTACCCGGATAGATCTTGCTGGTCCAGGAATATTTTGTGACCGTGCCTTTAAGAACGCCCGGCTGTCGTTGCGAATCGGGACCTAGGACATAGTCCTCAGCAAACAGCGTCGCCGACGAAAGCACGAGAAGGAACAGCAGTGAGGAAAACGCGGCTGTCTTCATGAACGGGAAGACATTGTATTTGAGAAAACGTGCGCAGCGTTGTGAGACCTATCCGACAGACTCGGACACTTCGCGTGGCTTCCAACTACGTGCGGCTTTCACGAACTCACGGAAAATAGCTTTCGAGGGTTCATCTACAGAATATGTGCGCTCAGGGTGCCACTGCACCGCCAGGACGAAGTGATCGGGCGAGGTACCTTCCAGGGCTTCGATGATTCCGTCTTCGGGGCACTGTGCCACGACGCGCAGCCCATCTCCGGGAAGATCTGCCGATTGATGATGGCTGGAGTTCACTCGAACTCTACCTGGGCCAACTAAACGGAAGAGTCTCGAAGCTGGGGTTACCTGAACGTCGTGGGCGAATTCGACCTTGCGACCTGCCTCATGATTAATGCTTGTGTTCTCGATGTGCTGGACTAGCGTTCCCGTACGCCAGACATTCAGCGATTGCAACCCATAGCAGATTCCCAGAACGGGTTTATGCAGGTTATGTGCATCTTGCAAAAGCAGTTCGTCCAGATTGTCGCGACCTGGATCCGCGGCTGCAGTCCTGGAATCCCGATCAGCGCCGAACTTCTGCGGATCGACGTCCGCTGGACTACCCGGGAGCAGCACCGCTTCACAATTCGTCACCAACTTGGCAATTTCATGCGGCGTGGCGCTGGCTGGAATCACCACTGCCTCCGCACCCTCCGCCTCGACCGCGTTCACATACTGCGGCAGTGATCGGTGATTGTATTCAGGGTTGGAAGAAGTGGGCTCAGGGATCGCAATGCGGGGCTTCATGCTGTGAAGTTAGTTTACAACTTCGAAGCTGGAAGCCGCGAAGCTAGCTTCCGACCTGTAACGGAATAAACCGCGGCGTTGGAGTATTCGCGTCGCGCCCTTTACGTTTGCTGAAAGCGCTTCGGTAGACAGCGTCATACTGCGCCCCCACGGCCTCGGCGCTGCGCGTGGCCACACAGTGCTCGCGGCCAGCGGAGGCGAGGGCGCGGCGAAACTGAGGGTTGCAGGCAAGAAAGCTGGCGCGTTGGGCAATGTCGTGCACCTCACCGGAACGGAACCAAAGGCAGCCACGCCCGTCTGGAGTAATGTCACGATGCGGCTCAACATCACTTGCAAGCAAAGCTCGGCCATGCGCCAAAGTCTTAAGGGCGATTCCACTTGCGGCGTGTTCGCGATCGCAAATGACAATGTCGGCTGAAGCGAGTGCCCTGTCCTGCATGGCAGTCGGCAAGACAGAAATCCACGGCGTGAGATTGCAGGCAGAAGCCATCTCCCAGATCGTGTCTCTTGCCTGCGTTTCTGCGAGAACAACTAATCGCACGTCGGGATGTTCGCGGCGCACGTTGCATAGGACGCGCATCCAGCGCAGAAGCGCATCGCGACTTTCCCAGTCTGGAGTTGGGAGACCGGGTATTAGGAGGAACACCGTATCGGGTCCTGCACCAGCGGACTCGATGAGCCATCTTCGTTCCGGAGCAGATTCCAGCAGACTGTGCTCGATAGGTTGTGGAATGAGAAAAGCGTTAGCAGCCTTAACCCCACGTTCCAGGCATGCGAGACGTTGGGTGTGATCGTGCACAACCACGGCCGCGGCTCGCGTCAGCACGAATTGCTCGGCAACCCTAAATGAGCGAGCTAGCCACGAATTCTCATCGCAATGCCCAACTGCAGCAGCCAGCTTTTCGACTGGTTGTTTCAGTTGATAGACAACGCATGACGAGGCTCGCACCGCCGCCATTCCCGCCGAAAAAGAGTGAGCATGCAGGATTTCAGACGACGTCTCTGCGGCACTCTCGTTCATGAGGCTCCGCCATTCGCGCACGTGATTCCAGGTGTGCAGAAGGGAGACCGGCTGTATGGATTCCCGTTTCGGTGCTTCGAGAAATGGATTCACTGCTGTGATCCCGGTTGGCGTCAGAAGAGAGGGACGCATGCCCGCAGCGAGTTGACCCTCCAAAAGCGGCAGCACATCGCGAGCCAACTCACAGGCATGTATCACTGTCCACGGATACTGTCGAGAAACGTGCGCTCGCCTGTCGGAGTCGGAGAGACCGCTCCCCATCGTCTGGGTAACCCTCATGGCTTTTCTCGCGCGCTGAAATCTACTACCACTCATGCTCAGGAAACTTCCTTTCGCTCTGCGGCGAGCAGCTGCGAGTATGGCAAGACTTGATTACGGCCTCGTGACTTCGCAGCGTACAGCGCCGCGTCCGCGCTCTCGATCAGCTTCTGACGGCAATCGGCATCCCGACCGTACACAGCTATTCCGATGCTGATCGTGAGTTTCTTGTGGCCATTGGTGCCCTCGATTTGGAAATCGGCATTTTGTACTGCCTTACGCACGCGCTGCGCTACCGAGATTGCTTCTTGCTCCGTCGCTTCGGGCAGGATGATGACAAATTCCTCTCCGCCATAGCGCGCCACCGTATCAACTTCGCGCATATCCTTTACGAGCAGGGAGGTGACTTGGCGCAATACTGAATCGCCAACTTGGTGTCCGTGGTTATCATTCAGCACCTTGAAGTGGTCGATATCGACCATGAGGAGCGAAAACTGCTCATTCCTGCGATCGGAACGTTTTACTTCCAGATCCAATTGCTGCTCGAAGTATCCCCGCGTACGTAGACCGGTCAGATAATCGGTGAATGCGAATCTCAGCAGGCCTTCGTTCGCTTGTTCGCGAGTCAACAAGTTTTCCGAGACGAGGGCAAGTGTCCAAAGCAGCTGGGCGTCGTCTTCGGTGAACCCTTCACTCTTCTCGCAGAAGAGCTGCAAGGAACCTAGCACTCGACCTTTTACGAATAAAGGGACTACCAAAGCCGATTTCGACCCGGCGGTGGCAAGTTCAGAATCAACCTTGGTACTCCGTCCGGCTTCCAGGAGCAATGGTTGCGCCTGTTGTGTAACCCAAAAATGAAGTAGGTTGCCACCCCACGGAACTTGAGGTCCGTCGTTGATATGTCCGCGGCGCAACCGCAGTTCAGTTTTTTCCTGAGGTTCGTTCCAGAAGTACACACACGCACTGTCGAAGCTAGTAATCATTGCTGCCAAGTCGCAGATAAGATTCAGTGCAGGGCCCAACTGCATCTGCGATCCGGTAACCGTCGCCATGCGCAGAATCGCCTGCACGCTACGCCAGCGCTTTCCCAGGATTTCTGGGCTCAGTTCGCCTTTTGGTTGCACGGCGAACTGCGCGGTATCGAGTTCGGGACCAGAAGGCATGGACATTGCTAAGTGATTAAGACTGGCAAAATTCTGGGTCAGGAGCCGACCGGAAACAGTTCTGCTGCTCCTAAGATGCCGAAATAAGGGGACTTCGTGGTATCGAGCTAATTAACCTGAGGACATAGCCCCGGGGAAAGCTGCAAGACGCGCAGTATGTTTTACCCATAAAACCCGAAGATATCGGGTGAAAGTCGGCTACTCAGAACCCAGCTTCCCGCATGCTTTTTGGGCATTTGCCGTAGGTCCAGATAAATGAAGCACTTGCAAACTGCAGTACTCCGGTACTAGGATAGCTGCAGCTGTGAACACGCTTACCCCCGATGAGCGTGTCGCTCGCGTCGCCCGTTCCAAAACCTAGAAGTTGCGGTTCACCCTGTTCGTTTCCTGTGCTTGGCCCGCCCTGCTGGCCAGCACGCCACGGAGAAGCGTCATGGCTTGGTACGCATACTGCATTACCGAACAGAAGGCGTTCTTAGGTTCTGCTCGTTCTCGTCGTCCTTTCCCGGTTGATGGATTAAACGGTGTTCGTGGCAGTCAAGTGTTTGCCTATCCCAGCGGGGAACTCGCAGTGATCGTTAGCGAATATATGCCTGGTGAACTGAATCAGCAGGCGGTCATCGAACACGCGCGCGTAGTCAGCGAATGCTTCCGCAATACCACCGTATTGCCGTTCCGTTTTGGAACAGTCTTCGATACGGACGAAGCGCTGCGCAGGGCTATCCGCGCCAACCGAAAGGCATTTACGGACTCCGTTTTCAGGTTGAAGGGTAAGGCCGAAATGCATCTGAAGCTCGTCGTCAAAGATGGATCTCTACGAGAGGCCATGAACGACATTGAGCTGCCAAGCTCGGTCGGCGGCGAGTACTTATGCCGACTCCGCGAGAAAGCCGCCCGTCATCGCGAGCGCCAGACCAAGGCGCGCGCCCTCTCGGTGCAGGTAAACAAGCTCTTTCATCCGCTCGAAGAAGAGGTAAGCTGTCGTAAGAATGACACTGGCGGAATGCTCATCGATATCGCCCACCTGATTGATGAGAAAGCCGTAGAGCGTTACCAAAACAGCTATTCCAGCGCTGCCCGCCAGCTCAAGAATTGCGAAATCCTGATCAGCGGACCGTGGCCCCCATATCACTTCATGCCCGGCAAGCTACGGACCCCTGGCAGCACGAATAGCTAAAGTCTTTAGGATCGTATTTTGGAAAACCCGGCTTACGGCCGGGTTTTTTGTTCCGTGCCGGATAATCTTCCCGGCACTTCCGTTAGTGCTCTCACACAAAACTCGTTTCTCTTCACGAAATCTGGGCTAACATAGGCATCTAAGTACCACTCTTTGGAATCTGAGTACATGATTCATGCCTCGGACGCAGGCGACCTGGCTTTGTTCTTACCGCAGTCAAGCCTACGCGCCCATCGCGCTAAGTACTCAGTTTTCTTGCCTTTAAGCGCACGATCCGACCGAATACCGGCATAGGGGAGCCAGCGTTTGCAGCCGAAGATCCGGATTCTGATCGCCGACGATGATCAAGCAATGACCCGCTCGCTCGGCGAATATCTCGCGCGGCGCAACTTCGAAGTAGCCGTAGCTACGAATCACGAGGAAAGTCTGCGGACGCTGCGTTCATTCGATCCGGGCATGGTTTTACTGGACTTTACGCTGCCTCCGGTGGATGGAAGCGAGACACTCGAGCGCCTCAAGCAATTGCGTCCGGAAACTCCGGTAATCGTTTATTCAAGTGATGCAAGCCCAGAGGTGGCTTTCCGGCTCTCGAAGTTGGGCGCAGAAGATTACATAACAACTCCATTCCAACTGAATGATCTCTTCTCACGAATTTCACGCATCCTGGAAAAGCGGGGACCAGCCGACGGGGGACAGCTGCGCGATCGAGTGCGCCGCCAGACCGATTTCTCAACACTGTTCGGCACCAGCCCGCGCATGGAGGAGATCAAGAACACAATTGAACAAGTTGCAGATACTAGCGCCACGGTCTTGATCCGTGGCGAGAGCGGCACGGGCAAAGAAGTAGTGGCGCGGATGATATATAGCCAATCGCTTCGGCGCGAGAAGCCGTTCGTCAAAGTGAATTGCGCCGCCATCCCACACGAACTGCTGGAGAGCGAGCTATTTGGATACGAACCTGGAGCGTTTACCGGGGCAAACCGTCAAAAGCTGGGCAAGTTCGATCAGGCAAACTTCGGCACCCTCTTTCTTGATGAGATCAGCGAGATGCATCCGGCGCTCCAGGCAAAGCTGTTGCACGTCTTGCAGGATGGACAGTTCTCGCGCCTTGGCGGCAAACGTGACATCGGAGTCGATGTTCGCGTACTTGCCGCCACGAACAAGTTCCTTGAGCAGGCGGTTGCGCAGGGCGCATTCCGCGAAGATTTGTTCTACCGGCTGAATGTCGTCACAGTACACATTCCTCCGCTGAGGGACCGGCGTGAAGAGATTCCATTGTTCCTGGAATTCTTTTTGCGGAAGTACAGCGAATTTTATGGTAAGCAACCGCCAGCGTTCAGCGAGTATGCGGTCACGCGGATCATGGATTACACCTGGCCCGGGAATATCCGCGAATTGGAAAACCTGGTGAAGCGATACGTGATCGTGGGCAACGAGTCGCAGATCATTCGCGAACTGTCCACTCACAAGCCCATCATGTACTCCGAGGCGGCAACATCGCCGAACCCGCCTCCAGCTCCTCAACCGCTCCCGCCGCAACCGGTGAACGAGAATCATCGCCATGCTGGAAACTCAAAAGATCTGAGCGAGGATCGGCCGTCGCTGCTGGAGATCGGCCGTCGCGCTGCCATGAATGCGGAGCGCGAATACATCGAGCGAGTACTTCTGGAAACACGTTGGAATCGTCGTCAGGCGGCGAAGATCCTCAAGATTAGCTATAAGGCACTCCTTAACAAGCTCAAACTGATAGAAGAGCAGAATGCTCAATCTAAGCAGCCTGAATCCTAAAAGTGGTACTTCGATTCCACATACTCTTTCACAGGATTTTCCATCAGGTAAGTCTCTCGAAGTTCCTTAGGGTATTTCGAAACGCCGAAAGACGCGTCAATTCTAGAGATTCCTAAGTGCTCCATTTTCAACACCTAGCAATCATTGATTTGGCTTGCGAAGTGCTTAAGGGAAGGGCAAGAAAAGAGGCTACATACTTTAAGACCTATGGTCTTTCACTTTGAAGAATTTCTTCACCCTTGCTTGGCCGCTTTGCGGTCCAGCCCCTTGCTTCTCCTACCGTGAATGGTTCCCTTCCCCTTTGCCTCTTTGAAATAAGCCCTCGATAGTGAGGGCTTTTTTCTTGGCGGCTAGATCTTGCTGCGCGCCATTCCCAATCTGGAACAACCGCTTCCGAATTGCACCATTCGACGAGCACCTCGTCTTTCGTAACAAAACGTAACCTGCAAGCGCACAAACATCTGATGTTCAACGGGTTTGGATAGTAGATGGGGGATTCGAGCGCTGCCCGCGTTTGACGCGGTATTCTGCCCGGGCATATGATTTTTGTTTCCCCAAAAGCCGCCGCGGCATCTATGTATTTTCGACTTTTCGCGAGGTGACCAAGGGAAATGCAGGCAACTATGGAAAAGAAGCGCCTGGAACAGTTCAAGAAGCAGCTCGAGCAGCGGCAACAGGAGCTGCGCCGTGTGGTGTCGCGCACCCAGGAAGACGGCCGCATTGCTGACGCGGAGGCAGCGCAGGACATCGCTGACCGCGCCGCCAACTCCTACACCAAGGAATTCCTCTTCGCCCAGAGCAACAACGACCGGCAGCTTCTCGGGATGGTGGAGTTGGCTCTGTCGCGAATTCGCGAGGGCAGCTTTGGGGAATGCATCAATTGTGGCAACGAGATCAATGCTAAACGGCTTGAGGCCGTGCCTTGGACGCGGTATTGCATCGAGTGCCAGGAAAAGATGGAAAAGGGTATGCTCGAAGAATCCCACACGTAAAAGACAATTTCGTCCCCGAAATCCGGCCCACGCGGCCGGATTTCTTATTTTCGGCCCGACGATTCGCGACGGCTGCTTCTCCGATCCCTTGCTGGACGAACTTCGCGATATGTATAGCGGCTGAGAACCGCTTCGCCAGGATGCACCTCGCTGCGGGCTTCTTCGGATCGTACTGCAGGCTTCGGTGCACTGCTCACTTCAAAGACCCCTTCCCAGAACGTCGCACGTCCACCGACGCCGAGATTGGAATCTGGATCTCTGCCAGTCATACCGATCTGCCTGAGGCGCAATGCCCGTATATCAGTCGCCTGCCGTAAGAACGAAGAAACTAGAATGAGCGGTTCAAGGGGGACGTTAAAAAGACCAATTGCTGGGATGACCGGGCAGCCAAGGCAGGTTGTTGCTGGTCGTGCAGCATTCTAGCAGGAACCCTAGAACATCCTATAAATCCTTTGCTGGGACTTTCAGGCGGTGCGTTGTAGCCAGTCTGCGTACAACCTGTGAAACTGATGTACACCTTTTTCCTGCTTCGCGCTGAAGCGGCCGCGAGTATAGCTGCGTGACTTCAGATTCCGATGTACGACTTCGCAGATGTGTCCGTCTTCAACCTGGATCTCATCGCTGAATCGGATCGTTGTCGCCGGAGCCTCCGTCTTCAATACGTTCTCCGGGAAATACCACTCAAAGATCGCGACGCAACGCTCCGTCGCGAGCGGCAGCACGATGTTGAGCGACACGTTGTCAGGATAGCAGTTCAGCATCCAGTTGGGGAAAATCCAGAAATATTCGGCCTCGTCGCCGCCGGACGCCTGGCTATATCGGCGTTGCACATCCTTCTCATTCTCCGGACCACGAATCGGACTCGCCTGGCGTGAGTGGAACTCAAAGGTTTCTGTCAGGTATTGTCCGTAATCGAGTTCGCGATTCAAGCTGGGATGCACGCTGGGCAGGTGATAGCCCTCGAGATAGTTGTCGACATAGACCTTCCAATTGCATTCCATCACGTACTCGCGGCGGTCTGCCAGCTTGAGCTTATCCAATCCATACTTCGCCGCTTGCTTTGGCAGCTCGCGCAAACTTGGCAACAGCGCCTGCGCCTTTGGATCGAGGTGTACAAAGACCCATGCGCCCCATTCCCCAACCGGAACAGGTTGCAGGCCAAACTGCGAATGATCAAAATTGGCCGTGCCGTCCATCTCTGGCGCATTCAGCAGGCGACCGTCGAGCGAGTATGTCCAGCCGTGATATCCGCAGCGGAATACCTTGCGCGATCCGCATCCCTCGGCCGGCGGACCCGCGCGATGACGGCATACGTTGTAAAAACCGCGAAGTACTCCATCAGTGCCGCGTACGATCAACAACGGTTCACCAATAAGGTCGGCTGTGAAGTAGTCGCCGGGATTCGTTACTTGATCGCGACGCCCAACGATCTGCCACGTTCTGCCAAACAGAAATTGTTTCTCGCGCTCCAGCAGGGCCGGATCGAGATATACATCGGCCGGAAGGGTCCACGACTTTCCGACTGCTGTATCAATCTCGACATTCGACTTTGAGTGCAAACGAGAAACGGTGGCCATGGATTTGGATATCTATTTAATCACGGACAGATGGCAGAATCGGGTGATCGGGCCATCGGGTGATCGGGTGAAGTAAGGACTGGCGAGCTACGGTTTCTGGCTTCGAACGGATTGTCCCCCTTACTGTCATCCCGAAACGAAGTGAGGGATCTGCTTTCTTTATGTGACACCAAACAGCAGATTCCTCGCGCCAAAACCAGGCGCTTCGGCATGACAATGTATAGAGGCGCTTGGCGAGTTTTACTTCGCCCGATCACCCGATGGCCCGATCACCCGATTCCCTGCTACGATTGCGCTTCCGCTTTCCAAAGGACCTGATTGGCTTCAGCGGTGGAAGTGCCGAGTTCACTGCGCAGGCGCGGACGCCTGCTGCAAATCCTTGGCTTTGGATTCGGCATGGCTGTCATCGTCGGCAACACCATCGGAGTTGGCATGCTTCGCACTCCGGGCGACGTGGCCACCCAACTTCCAAGCCGCGAACTATTCCTCGCCGTATGGATTGTCGGCGCCTTCCTCACCTTCCTCGCGGCCACGAATATCACTGAGTTGGGCACGATGCTGCCTTACTCCGGCGGACACTACACTTTTGCGCGTCATGCGCTAGGGGAGTATCCCGGATTCGTAATCGGATGGACCGATTGGCTTTCGACTTGCGGCAGCGAATCCGCAGCGGCCGTGGTGATGGGTGAGTATCTCGGAATATTGTTCCCTCCACTGGTAGGCAAGGCCCGATTGCTGGCTGCGGCAATCGTGATCTTGCTGGCAGCGCTGCAATGGCGCGGAGTGCGGTGGGGCAGCGGCTTCCAGCAGTTCAGCACACTGCTGAAGGGATTAGGATTTTTCGCCTTCGTATTCGCTTGCTTCTTCTTTCAACCGGCTAGCTCTCAACCCGCGCCCTCAACGCTGACACAATTGCCGCATGGATGGCCACTATTCGTCGCATTCCTATTGGCAATGCAGTCGATGATCTACACGTACGACGGCTGGGCGGGGGTTATTTACTTCTCGGAAGAAGTGCAGAATCCAGCTAGGAATATTCCACGATCAACGTTCGGCGGAGCCTTGGCCGTAGCCGCTATCTACATCTCCGTTGGATGGGCGCTCGTGCACGTGCTGCCGGTAAGTGCATATGCCGGACAGCAGATGGCTCTCGGCACCGCTGCCGATTCGATCTGGAGCGGCCATGGAACGCGGCTCATCGCCGCGCTCACCGTCATCTCAGTGATCAGCTTCATGAACGCCTGTCACATGATGGCATCGCGCATACTCTTCGCGATGTCGCGCGACAAGCTGGTGACCAGTCACGCTGATGTGGTAAACCGCGGAGGCACTCCGACAATTGCCCTGGCGCTCAGCACCGCCGCGGCACTGATGTTCATCGTGTATGGCGGATTCAATAAGATCATCGCCGTGCTGGCTTTTTTCTTTGTCATCAACTACATCGCCGACTTCATCTCGATCTTTCTGATGAGACAGCGTGAACCAAATCGGGAACGGCCCTATCGCATTCCGGGATACCCGTGGACAACCATCCTTGCATTGCTGATCTATCTAGGATTCCTGGCAAGTATTTGCGCAGCAGATACGCGCAATAGTATCTATGCGCTAATTCTATTAGCTGGAAGCTATCCTGCGTTCAAGCTTGTAAAAAGGATATCTGCGGGTTCGCCGCAATGAGACGCAGCATGCTGCGTCTCTACCGGAGCACGACATTGTCAATCAACCTAGTCGTTCCTACAAAGGCCGCCACCGCCAGCAGGCTTCCAGCTTGAGCTTCGGAGACGGGCTCCAAGGTGTCACGATCGACAATCTCGATGTAATCCACTCGCACTGACGGTTCGCCCGCAAAGACTTCGCGGGCAGTCTCGATGAGCTTCGTTGCAGTGCGCTCGCCGGCGCGATATCGGTTGTCGACTTCGCGCACAGCCCGTGAGAGCACAGTTGCTTGCTTGCGCTCTGCTGGTAAGAGGTACGCATTTCGGGAAGACAGGGCCAGACCATCCGACTCGCGCACGATCGGGGCGACAACGATCTCTACAGGAAACATCAAATCGCGCACCATCCGTTTGATGATTGCAGCCTGCGCGGCGTCCTTTTGTCCAAAGAAAGCAACGTCGGGCTCAAGGATGTGAAATAGCTTTGCGACAACGGTTGTGACACCACGAAAGTGCCCGGGGCGCGAGCGTCCATCAAGCCGATCGGTAATCCCTTCGGCCGTGACAAACGTAGCAGCTCCGGCTGGATACATCTCTTCGACACTCGGCGCGAACAACAGATCTACGCGCTCGGCTTCCAGCTTTTGGCGATCTGCTTCGAAGGGACGTGGATACTTCGCGAGATCCTCATTGGGACCGAATTGCGTCGGATTTACAAAGATGGAAGCAACAACGAAATTGGATTGCGACTTCGCCAAGCGTACGAGAGAGATGTGCCCATCGTGTAAAGCGCCCATTGTGGGAACAAACCCGACTCTCTTGCCCTGCAGCTTGGCTGCGCGTACCTCAGAGCGAGTGTCGACAGCTCTGTGCAGAATTTTCATTCAGGAATGGCTACCAAATCGGTACCGGCGGCGGTAGCCGCTGGGTCAGTGGGAGCGGAGCGACTCGTGCTCGCGCGCCTCGTTGACCGGACGGCTGCCGCCGCCGGTACTGACTAACGCGTCATCGCGCGTTTGCGCGCCCGAATCGTCTCCAACGCGGCTTGAGTCTCGCGCGGCAGGTGATACGACTCCTGATCCGCCGGAAAAGCCTTCGATTCCACGTCAGCCTTGAACTGCTTCACCGCTCCCGAGATCAGCCCTGCTACGTCGGCGTACTGCCGAACAAACTTTGCCGGCTCGCGATCGGTTAAGTTAAGGATGTCGTGGAAGACCAGAACCTGGCCGTCGCAATCGGGACCTGCACCGATGCCGATCGTCGGACACTCCACTTCCTCGGTAATAATGCGCGCGACTTCGCGGGGAATGCCCTCCAGCACGATCGAGAAGACGCCCGCGCGATCCAACGCGACTGCATCTTTCACTAGACGTTCGATGGCGTTCAGGCTCTTACCCTGCACGCGATAGCCACCCATCATGTGCACCGATTGAGGTGTCAGCCCAATGTGCCCCATAATGGGAACCTCAGCATCGAGCAAGCGGTGGACCAAGCCCACGCGCTTATCGCCGCCTTCGATCTTCACAGCTTCCGCGCCGCCGTCTTTGAGGAAGCGCGTGGCGTTCTTGACCGCATGTTTTTCATCGACCTGATACGAGGCGTAGGGCATGTCCGCGATTACCAGAGCGCGTTTCACACCACGGCGGACTGCGCGCACGTGATGCAGCATTTCTTCGACCGTGATGGGCAGAGTGTTCTCATACCCAAGCACGACCATGGCGAGCGAATCGCCTACCAGGATCATGTCAACACCAGCCTGGTCGACGAGTCGCGACGTGGCGTAATCGTAAGCCGTAAGACACGTAATCGGCGTGCCCTGCTGCTTCTTTTCTTGTATGGAATTGATGGTGACCTTGGCGTCGTCACCAAAACGAGGCGAGGTGATGCTCATTGTTTCCTCCAGTGCACTTCCACGCGTGGATAGCGCCCGTCGCTGCAAATTAGGATGCAGACGAAAAGAGTTTAGTCGCAAATCACGGAAAAACCAAGGACGAGGCGAACACGAAGGTCACGAAGGCTAAACAAAAGGTCACAAAGGGGTTAGGAACGGCAGCTCTAGATCACAGTTTTCGGTTCGGCTCTTTCTTCCTGGGTGACCTCTTGTTTCCGCCTTCGTGACCTTCGTGTTCGCCTCGTCTCTGGGCCCGCGTGCCTGGTAATCCTCAGTGCTGCTCCAACAGCACTACATCTCTCCTGCCTCTCCCGCCCCACTCAGCTTGCCGCTCTTCCTGTTTCACCGGCGCGCTCTCCTGTGGCTCGGTGAACTTGAACTGTTTGCTGGGGGTGAGCTCCTGCTTCTGGTACGACGATCCGATGTCTTGGCCATATACCACCTCCGGAATTGCGGCCATGCGGTAGTAGAGCAGTTTGCCGACGAACTGGCCGTCTTCCAGCAGAATCGGCATGTCGTGCGCGCGGACCTCGAGCACCGCCTTTGTGCCGGGGATCTCACCCTGCGCGCCGTAGCCGAATCCAGGGTCGAAAAAGCCCGCGTAGTGGACGTGGAACTCGCCCATCGTCGGATCATACGCGACCATCTCTGCCGCATGATCGGGGGGAACGCGGACTTTCTCTTTCGACGCCAGCAAATAGAACTCGTCGGGTTCCAAAATAAGACGACGAGTAGCGGGCTTACGAATGAACTCCCAGAAATCGGCCATTTCATAATGACGAATCTTGCTGAGATCGATCGGAGCGGCGTATTTCTTCGCCTTGTAGGCAACGATATCCGAGCGCTCGCTGCCTTCCAGATTCACCGTTACTGATAGTCCGCGGTTGATGGCGTCTACGAGACGGTCCTCGGTTTCGTAGCGGACAAGCTGATCGTCCTTGGCCAGTTCACGCAGAACGCTGTCACGACGAGCTTCCACCTTGCCGCGGATGAACCGAAGCTGATTGAGCTTCAATCCCTCGCGAACATAAACAGGAAAACTTCGGGTTACGACCTCGGCGTACAGTTCGCCAGAATAACCTCGCGGAACTCGTTCAAACTCTTCGCCATGCTCGGTGATTAGCCGCGTGAATATATCCAGCCGCCCGGTCGTGCTCTTCGGGTTCGCGATGCCGCTCACGTCGGCAGGCAGGCTCAGCGTCTCGGTGAGCTTCACGATGTAGACCGAGTTTGGCGTCAGCAAGGTGGGCTGCCGTAGATCAAGCGTGTCGATCAACAGCCCGTCATGCACCTTTTTCAGCAAGGTGGATGATTTGCCCGGTAGAAAACTGGCTCGCACGTGAAACGCCTGCTGGCCCAGGCGCAAGTCGATGCTGGCCGGCTGAATCTGCTCATCCTTAATCGGCAGAGATTCAGGAGCCGCGATCACGCCGTTCTTTACCAGCGCACGCAGTGATTGCGCTGGCAGGATTCCATTGTTGCGCTCCAGTTCTGGTGCGTCAGGCAGATTTTGCTTGGATGTATTCATCGTTAGACAAGCAGGTTACTTGCCAGAACAATGCAGGGCAATAGGTAGGTTTGCGAAAAACAGGTACGCATGGTGGAATTCGCGTACAGAATTTAGGAAAGAATCGTCGATTGAAACGCGGATTGTGCAACTGACTCCTTGAAGCTACGCGCTAGCCGCTTCCGAACCCAGCGGCAGGAAATACTGCGTGCCTCGGATGGGCTCCGACAGACGCCGCAGCAGTTCCTGCAGATCCTGGTGGCGGTCGACGAAGTCAATGTCGTTGGTATTCACTACGAGCAGGTCTGACGCGGTGTAGTGAAAGAAGAAGTGCTCGTAAGCCTTGACGATCTCTTCGATGTAATCGTCGCTCACCGCCAACTCTCCTGGAGCGTTCTTACGTCGCAGGCGTTTCTTCAATACTTCCGGACTCGCCTGAAGATAAATCACGAGATCCGGAGTCGGTAGCTGCTCGCGAAAGTAGTTGTAGTAACGGTTATAGATACCAAGCTCGGCATCATTGAGGTTGATGCAGGCAAACAGCTTGTCTTTCTCGAAGATGTAGTCACAGACGATCGCTTTGTGCGGACTGCGCTCCAGGGCTCGCAGTTGGTCAAAGCGTGCCATCAGGAAGGCAAACTGCGCCTGGAAGCCGGCGCCCGGCTCGCCGTCATAAAAAGCAGCGAGAAATGGATTGTCCTCAGGTTCGGTGATGCGTTGCGCGTGGAGTCGGTCCGCGATAATGCCAGAAAGCGTGCTTTTGCCTACGCGGATCGGACCTTCCAGGGCTATGTAGCGGGGGGGATCGAAGAGCTTGGCCATAAACCAGGTCTGCTCGGAGCATAGCGTGGAGAAGGAAGCCGAGACAACGCCAAAATTTCCACCGATGACGAGGCGAACACCCATTCGGCTACGCTCAGGGCAGGCTCCGGTCACGAAGGCAACACAAGAGGTCACGAAGAAAACATGGTGTAAGGACCTGCGGCCGCCCTCGGCCGGGTGTTTGCATACGGCCCAAGTCCTCAAGAGGTCCCGAGCTTTCTCGGACCTCAAACGAAACCCGCGCGAGGGCGCGCGTCGGTCCTCCAATTCTTTTCTCTTCGTGACCTCCTCTGTTGCCTTCGTGACCTTCGTGTTCGCCTCGTCCGGGTCTGAATTAGGGAATAGCCGCAGCTCCCGACACTCCCGAGAACACACTCTCCGCACCACTCCCATCCACGGCAGTCAAGGAATAGTAGTAAGTCTGACCAGAAGCGACAGTCGAGTCGGTGTAAGCGAGGCCGCTCACTCCCGTAACAATCCGCGTGAAGTTCGCCGGCTGTGTTTGAACGCACGCTGCGGTTGAGATTGAGCAACGATAGACGTTGTAGGTCACGGTGGGAGTCGTGCTGGCAGTCCACCCAATCGCCACGTTTGCACTGCCAGTTCCCGACAAAGTCGGAGCAACGCTGTTCATGTTGGTCGCAACATTCACTGTTCCCGAAGCCGTCCCAGGCGAACCGGAAGCCGGAGCAAACGTCACGCTGGCCTGCGTGCTCTGACCTGCCGCAATTGTGAACGGTAGCGCAGGCAGACCGTTAATCGAGAATGGAGAACCTCCGCCGCCATTTTGAACAATGCTCTCCGATGTTACCGTCACACTGCTTCCAACTGCGTTCAGAGTCAAGGCCTGTGGCGCACTCGTCGTGCCGTCCATCACTTGACCGAAATTCACATTCGATGGAGCGATGTTGAGGCCGGCACCAGTTCCGGAGAGGTTGGCGGTTGAGAGTGTAGTGGTTCCGTTGTTAAGCGAGAGCTTTCCCGAAATGACACCCGTGGATCCAGGAGTAAGTGTGACAGCGAAGATAGCGCTCTTGCCTGAAGTAATCGTCAGAGGGAACGTAATTCCATTCAGTCCAAATCCGGGACCTGTCAGGGTGTCCCCAGTTACGGTCACATCTCCACCACTGGCGGTAAGCGTCGTTTGAATTTGGGCGGTTGAACCGACTCCAACAGTCCCGAAAGCGAAACTGGATGGATTCATAGAGAGCTGTCCCGAACCCGTGGCGAAGTTTATTGCGGCTACATTTGTGTTATTGACGGTGACAGATGCGCTCGGAGGCACAAAACTGAATGAGCTGTTGTGTGGTGTGAGCGTGTACGCTCCATTCGCCACAACAGTGAAGCTGTAGTTGCCACTCGTATCGGGCGTCGTTGTGGCGGTCGCCGCTCCGCTGAGGGTGATGGTTGTGCCGGCGATGCTGCTGGCGGGACTCACCGTGCCAGAGAGCGTGGCTGAAGTAGAGATCGTCATAGTTCCATTAGTACTTCCTACTGAGGCCGAAATTACAGATTGACCAATACCTGCGGCAAGGGCCACCGCGTTCGCGTTGAGGCTGACAGCCGCGGGATTGGACGAAGTCCAAACCGCGGAACTAGTGAGATTTTGCGTGCTCCCGTCGCTGTAGCTTCCGGTAGCAGTAAGTTGCTCGCTCGCACCCGCCACAAGAGACGGGCTGCCAGCGGTGACGGTGATTGATTGCACTGTGGCTGCCGTTACCGTGAGTGCAAAGCTGTTTGACACGATTCCGTTCTGGGAGGCAGTGATGTTGCTGGAGCCTAGCGCTCCGCCCGTGGCCAGACCACCGGTGCTGATGTTGACTGCTGCCGGACTTGAACTGGCCCAGGTTGCAGTGTTGGTCAGGTTCTGCGTCGTACCGTCGGTGAAGGTTCCGGTAGCGGTGAACTGAACGTTGGTGCCTTTCGCGATCGATGAACTGGTTGCGCTAATCGCGATCGATTGCAGTGTGGCCGCAGTTACTGAGAACGCAACGGTGTTGGAAGTAATCCCATTCTGCGTTGCCGTGATGTTGCTCGAACCAATGGCTACCCCACTGGCCAGACCGCCGGCGCTGATGTTGGCCGTCGCCGGATTCGAACTAGCCCAGGTTGCAGTGTTAGTCAGGTTCTGAGTCGTCCCGTCGGTGAAGGTTCCAGTGGCGGTGAACTGAACGCTAGTACCTTTGGCAATCGAGGAGGTCGATGCGCTGATCTTGATCGACTGAAGTGTTGCCGCCGTTACTGTCAGTGGAAAACTGTTAGAAGTGATCGTGCTTTGGGTTGCCGTGATGATGCTTGAACCGATGGCTACTCCACTGGCCAGACCGCTGGCGCTGACATTCGCCGTCGCGGGACTCGAACTCGTCCAGGTAGCGGTGTTGGTCAGGTCCTGAGTGGTTCCATCGGTGAAGGTGCCGGTCGCAGTGAACTGAACGCTCGTGCCCTTGGCAATTGAAGAACTGGATGCATTGATCGTGATCGACTGCAGTGTTGCTGCCGTTACTGTCAGGGCAAAACTGTTGGAGGTAATCCCATTCTGGGCCGCGCTGATGCTACTGGACCCCATGGTAAGGCCCGTCGCAAGGCCGCTGGCACTGATGTTGGCGGTTGCCGAATTCGAGCTCGTCCAAGTAGCAGAATTCGTCAGATTTTGCGTACTGCCATCGCTGAAGGTTCCCGTCGCAGTGAACTGAACGCTAGTGCCCTTGGCGATCGAGGAATTACTCGCGTTAATCGTGATCGACTGCAGAGCCGCAGCCGTTACAGTCAGGGCAAAGCTGTTGGAATTGATCCCGCTCTGACTTGCTGTGATGTTGCTGGCACCGATAGCCGCGCCGGTGGCAAGGCCAGTAGAGCTGATAGTGGCGGTTGCCAAGTTCGAGCTACTCCACGTGACAGTGTTCGTCAGATTCTGCGTGCTGCCATCGCTGAAAGTTCCCGTCGCAGTGAACTGAACGCTAGTGCCCTTGGCGATCGAGGAACTATTGGCACTGACATTGATCGACCGCAGCGTGGCCGCGGTGACGGTTAGCGCAGAGCTATTCGAGGTAATCCCGTTTTGGGTGGCCGTAATGTTAGTCGACCCGATAGCGGTTCCCATAACCAAGCCTGTGGCGCTGATGTTGGCCACCGTGGGATTGGAGCTAGCCCAGATAACAGCATTTGTCAGGTCTTGCGTGCTGCCGTCACTGAAGGTTCCGGTGGCCTTGTACTGCGCGCTGGTGCCTTTGGCGATTGAGGAATTGCTTGTGTTGATCGTGATTGACTGCAGCGTGGCTGCGGTCACTGTCAACGGCACCGGGTTGGACGTAATTCCACCTTGCGAAGCTGTGATGGTCGTCGATCCTGCGCCAACTCCGCTCGCCAAACCGCTTCCACTAACGATAGCCACGGACGTGTTTGAAGAGTTCCAGCTTGCAGAATTAGTCAGATTCTGCGTTGAGCCATCGCTAAACGTGCCGATCGCCGTGAACTGATCGCTGCTACCCTTCGCAATGGAGCCTGTGGCAGCACTGAGCGTGATCGATTGTAGTGTCGTTGTCGCCGTGAAGTTCGCCACAGGGCTCGAGGACTTATTAACAAATACGCTCTGGCTGGGCGGTTGGAAGCTTAGTCCCGCCTTGGCAGGTGTCACCGTGTAACTACCGTTGCCAAAAACAGTAAGCCTGTAATTACCATTCACGTCAGCAGTGGTAGCAGTTGCACTCGCAGCTCCACTTAGTGTCACTGTGGACCCGGCAGTAATGTTTCCCGGACTAAGAGTACCGGAAATTGTCTTAGACTTGTGCGGATTTCCCTGTCCTCCCACAACTGGTACAAGGGCTAAGAAGACGGAAAAAAGACACACTACGAGTAACTCGATTCTTGAAAATCGCAAAGCGCCACTCCTCAGTTGTGTGTTCTTGACCTGAGGTCAAGCGGCCAGAGTGTGGATTTTGTAAAGTTGTAAGTGGGATGGAAGAACTTGCTTCCTGGTCTTACCGAGTAAGCAAGCAGCTCTGCATTATCCCGATGAGGATTTTCGGGGACTTAGACAGCAGAGTAGATCGATTCTGTCCGGAGACTTGCTGGATGGAGGTCCTACTGCTTTCACAATCGGAGCACAACAACGGCGGGCTACAAAAAGAGATACGACACCTGACTGCACTTTGGGGGATTGCACAGCACCACTCCTTCTCAGTTGTGAAGTTTCTTGACCCAAGAGTCAAGCGGCCAGAGTGGATTTCATTTGCACAGAAGACACTTCTCCTGTCTGTTCATTGGCGAAACTCTTGAACGCCCTTTGAACGAAAACAAACCGCTACATCGCTACACGGTGCAAGCGGCATTCGATTCGGAACTATCAAGAATCGCAGTTATTTCTGTAACTTACGTACATCGCTTATCTTTCGAAATAAGACACATGACCACTAATAATTCGATTTTTAGAAGTCGCACAGCACGACTTCTTCTCAGTGACACAATTCTTGACACAGAGGTCGAGCGGCCAGAGTGGATTTTTCGCTAGCTTGTGTGGGAGAACTTGCTTCCCGGTCTAACAGTAAAGCAAACAACCTAGAACGGCCCCGTGGAAGATGCGCAGAAGTCGGGGGAGTGAGCGCATTGAAAGTGATCGTATGCGAGCGAATACAGCATGACAAGTGCCACTTGGTCATTGTCCGGTTTCACGAACGTATAGCCCAGATTTTCTCTGTGTATCAGCTCGCTGAAGAAGCAATTGCGTCGTCGCATTTGCGTTCGGTCCGTGAAAAGTTTTCATCATTTCTGTGAAAAGTTTTCATGATTTATTGCGCAACACGTTTGGAGTCCACTATGCGAGGATCTACGAAGATGAGCCCGTCGAGAGAAGTAAAAACACCGCAGTAGATCGATATTGTTTTCTAGAGCCCTCACTGCAAGGTCTTGTTAAGCTTCATTAGACGGGGTCGCCGAACGCCGTTCTGAGTTATGGCGTATGTCGTAGTAACAATTCGAGAAATTCTTGATGCCAAGGCATTCGATGAGTATGCGGAAAGAGTGCGCCCTATCCTGCGGAAAATATGACGGCTGGTGGGTGGCGATCGAACCACGGCACGTGACGCGAGCGAGCAAGTGGCCTTATGTGCGTACGGTAGTCGTAGAATTCCCGTCCATCGATCGAGCGCAACAGGTCCTAATCGGTCATTGTCCAATTTCGCGAACATTACTTGTCGCACAAATCTTAGGCGCTCTGGTCTCTATTCGTTTCTTGGACCTACTTCTTCTCAACTCTGGACGTTTGCAAGCAAGCTCCCCGTAATGGAGGCAATGAACTCTCTTGAGGTTGCATGGCATTCAAAGAGTCGCCCTGGCAGAAAGCCGGTCACGAGGTTGCGAAGCGATACAGCCAGACAGTTTTCCCATTGTCCGATCCAGCCAAGATATCGGGAGCGAAGGATGGCGCTGCGAGTTCTGCTAAAGCGCAGGGACTCATAAATGCGAAAAGCCTTCTCAACGCTTGCGTGAGCCCTTAAAGAGTTCGCCAGAAGGAAGGCATCTTCAAGCGCCATGCATGCCCCCTGTCCTAAATTGGGAGTCAGAGCGTGAGCAGCATCGCCAAGCAATGTCGTAGGCCCCAATCCCCAGCGCCGGAATGGCTTTAGGTCGCGCGCGTTGCTCATGAGAATCGCAGAAGAATCTGTTGCCACAATCAGATCCTGGATTGGTCGATGCCAGCCATTGAACATCCGCAAGATTTCAAGCTTGCGTTTCTCGCCGGTAAGTTGTGCGTCGAAGGCGTTGGCAGTTGCGTACCAGCAGACCTTGTTTTGCGCGATGGATAGCACGCCGAAGCGTTGGCCCGATCCCCAGGTTTCGCTGTTATCTCCCGGTACAAGATCGTCGGGCGCATCTGCGATTGCGCGGTAAATTAGGTATCCCCGGCTTAGCGGATCTCTGCTTCCGGACGCCATCGATCGCACTTGCGAATAAATGCCATCCGCGCCGACCAATCCATCGCAGAGAAACGTGCCGCCGTCTGCAAACTGCAAGCGCAGTTTCTCGCCCGCCGGTTGGATTTCAGTTAGCTCTTGCCCGAGGCGCAGATCTTCCAAGGGCAATTCTTCGGCAAGGATTCGAAGCAGATCCGCTCGGTGCAGACAGACGGCGGGAGTATCTGAATGCGCAGTTCCGATTTCCATGAGCGTCTTGCCTGCAGGCGAAAGCAGACGAAAATTCATGCCTCGCTGACCAGCATTCAGCACGCGCGGCAGCAGATCAAGCTGTTCCAGGACGCTGGTACCGTTCGGCCACAAACTCAAGCCAGCTCCTGCCTCACGCAGATATTCGCGACGCTCAAACAACACTGCCTGGAGGCCTACTCGCCTTAGACACACCGCGGCCGCAACGCCCCCAATGCCAGCGCCGATGATGGCTACTGTCTTGTTGATCATTGACTGGATATAGGTGTCTTGAACCCGACACACCGCAACTTGTTGCGAGGGGCGTCTCTCAAGCTAGAGCGCCGCTTTAACACAGCCCCTTTACAGGCTTGATTCATTCCAAACTGTCCGTTCGGATTCCCAAACGGGGACGTAAGCTTCGAACATCGGCGGCCATAGCACTCAGAGTAGTGCTTTTTGTCCGAGTTCCGCGTGCCGATCCCGGCCGATGGCGAGGAGACCGTGACATATATAGTGCATTACTCCTGGTAGCAAAAGACCCATCAGGCGAACACGAGGTCACTAAGGTGAAATAATGAGGTCACGGAGGTGAGACTGGAATTTCGTGACCTTCTTGTTTGACCTTCGTTGCCTTCGTGTTCGCCTCTCCGGTTCCTCTAAAATTGCCAAACTGTGATTTCAAAGCTGGGAATCGCCGGCGCGATCGCTGGAGCAAGCTATCTTGCCTATCACTGCTATTCGCCGGAGTCGCAACTCTACGGGAGAACGCTGACTCATCTCCACGATCCCAAACATCTGGCGCTCACTTACGATGATGGTCCAAACGATGTTCACACCGAACGACTGCTTGAAGTGCTCGCGCGACACGAGGCAAAGGCGACCTTCTTCCTGATTGGGCGCTTCGTCACTGCGCGTCCAAAGATTGCGCGGGCGATTGCCGACGCTGGGCATCTGCTTGCCAATCACACAGCCACGCATCCCAATCTTTTGTTTCTTTCGCGCGCGCAATTGCAGCGCCAACTCTCGGATTGCTCCAAGGCGATCGCCGACGCCACCGGGATCGAGACTCGCCACTTTCGTCCGCCATTTGGAGCGCGTCGCCCGGCGGTGTTACAGGTTGCACGCGAACTCGGGCTTGAGCCGGTGATGTGGAGTGTTACCTGCTATGACTGGCACAAGCGGGCGACGGCCGAGAGCGTGTTCAATCATGCCTGCAAGGGGATTGAGCGAAGCCATGCGCGCGCGCACATCGTCCTGCTGCACGACGGTAGTCATACCAGTTTGGGAAGCGACCGCAGCCACACGGTCGAGGCCACTGAACGTCTCCTCCAGCGGTACCGGAAGGAATACTCCTTCCGCCGCGTGGATGAAATTTAATTTGAAAATTGTCCCCCTTCTGGAATCTACTAGCGGACAAGCGCGGAGCACGGCTGTCCTCTCCAACAAGGGCTCGATCGCCCAGAAAGTTGAGGCGAGCCGTGGGAAAGTCGTTCATTCTTGTTTTAGCGACGAACATGAAGCGTCTTGGCTTCACGACAATGTATGAACAGAACTTCGTGCTGCAGTGGGTGATGTCGATCGGCGCAGCCGAAGAACTCGCCCGGCGCGAGCGCTTCGAGTTCGCCCTGGTTGGTTTGATTCCGATCCACCTCAGGCACTGGCATTTTGTCAGCGCCTGAAGAAAACCCAGCCGCTGACCCGCGTGATCTTCCTCAAAACCGCAGACGTGCCTCTCCCGGAGGATTTTTGCGCCGACTTGGTTCTGGAAGCAGCCCTCTCCGAGGATGAACTTGCCGCCTGCCTGCAAGACTACATCCGGATGTCGGCGTAGAGGTGCTTTTCACGAAGAGGTTCATATCCCGGGCACGGCTTGAGCGCAGCCTTGTTTTTACAAATGAACCTTCCTTAAATACTGTCATCCCTCAAAGCCGCTGAGGCAATGATGATGAACCCAAGAATCTAAAGCGGCTTTGGGGGATCTGCTGTTTGTCTCGAACTGAAAAACAGCAGGTCCCCCGCGCCGCACCGCTAGGCTTGGAGACACAACCGGCATCGCGGCGGAGCGTGATCCCATAACCACGACGGCTCCAGACGCCCGATACACTGTGGTTGCCTTACGACCAAGAGCTCGGGCGAAAGGAG
>DATMPC010000044.1 GCA_035567895.1 Terriglobales bacterium
GCGGGATTGCCGCCCATGATCAACATCATGTCGGTGTTCTTGATGTCGATCCAGCCATTGGTCATTGCGCCGCGTCCGAAGGTGGGCCCCAAACTGGAGACCGTTGGGCCGTGTCAAACGCGGGCCTGGTTTTCCAGGTAGCAGACCCCCAGGCTGCGCATACTTTTTACGACCAGATAATTAAATTCATTGGTATCGGTGCAGCCGCCGGTGAAGGCAATGCCTTCGCAGCGATTGACAGTGTGGCCGGCAGCGTCCTTCTCGACAAATGTGTCGTCGCGCGTCTTCTTCACCTTCTGCGCAATCTCAGCGTAGGCCTGGTCCCACGAAATGTCTTCCCAGTCGGTGGCTCCGGGACGCCGCACTTGAGGCTTCAGCAGACGGCGTTCGTTGAGAATGTCCTGCTCGAGCGACGATCCCTTGGGGCAGAGGGTGCCGCGGTTGATGGGGTGATCGGGATCGCCTTCGACGTGCACGACCTGCGGAATCGCATTCTTCGCCTTGTCGCCGATTGTGTAGATGATCACGCCGCAGCTGACGGAACAATAAGGACAGGTGCTGCGGGTCTCGCTGGCTCGGGAAATCTTGAGCGCATTCGTCTGAGCGTAGACCGGAGTGAGATCAAAGCCGAGGGCGGAGAAACCGGCGCCGCCAAGCACGGTGCCTTTGAGAAAAGTCCTGCGAGAGAACTCCATTTTTATGGCCCCCGTGCTGCGCGTTCCAGAAAGTTACGGAGGTGAATGGTTGCAGACGCTTCGATAGCGTCCAGCTTGTTCTGCGCGAATGCGAAAAACTATAAACCTGTCTGACTGGATCGTCAATCAGGGAAATCCTTGGGCGGCGGGCTAGCTTCCGAGAGGGCCGTCATCCGCACAGTAGCACTCGATAGTGCGCAGGAATGTTGATAGATGCTGGCGCTTATCAGGCGCTCAGATTGGGACAACCAACCCATCGCATGCCACTTCATACCCATGCTCTTTTGCGAAAGCGGCCAAGTCGGGATGCGCCGGATTGCCTTCGTGAGCGATATGTGTAGCAAAGACGCGGGCGTGTGGACCCAACACACCTTCCGCGCGCATTCGGTTTGCGTGCTCAATGACTTGACGAGCGCTCAGATGGTCACTACCGGGCTGTTCGGGACCATAGGTGTGATCCAGGATCACAACATCGAATCGCATCTTGTGCTGCCGGAAAGTCTGCCACGTCTGTTCGAATAGCGTGGCAGTATCCGTACCATAGAAGACAGCGCGGCCGGCGGCTTCAATCGCATACAGCATCGCTCCCATCCCCGGAGCATGGTTAGCGGGAAAGGCCATCACCGAATACGTGCCCACCGTGAAGGATTCCAACGGCTGGATCTGGTGGATCTTGAAGTTGAGATACTTCTCCGCTTCAAGAGACAAGAGACCGTAACCCGCAAGGTCTCTCTCAAACGTTTCTGCAGCTCGTTCCAAGGTCTCACGGGACGCGTAGAAATTCAAGACAGGTGCGCCAACCACGCCATAGGCTGGGCTGCGAGAGAGTAGATGGGACAAGTCCAGATGATCGGCGTGCGGATGCGTTTGCAGGCAATATCGCACCTCATCCAGAGAACACCCATGCATGTGCGACGCCGACATAATGTCGGGACCGAGATCAAGCAGCAAATCATTGTTGATCAGCGCAGCGGACCGTTTCCGAAGACTCGGCCCACCTAGCGTACGTGCCTGGGCGCAGTTTCGGCATTTGCAAAAAGCCTCTGGGAAGGCATTCGCGGCGGCGGTTCCAAGGAAAGTGATGGTCATCTATTGAGGCTCTTTCCGACGCCCTTACTCTCTTACAATCAGGCTTGATCCGTACCGGGTCTAGTAGGCGTACGCCCTGAGGAACAGGAAAACCACTACACCGGTAATCGAAACGTAGAGCCAGATGGGGAACGTAAAGCGGGCGATCCGGCGGTGCATCGCGAAACGGCCCGTCAGCGAGAAAAAGAAAGTTGTGAGCACCATCGGCAGCGCGACAATGGAAAGGATTACGTGGCTGGCTAAAATGGAAAGGTAGAGCGTGCGCACCGGGCCGTGGCCGGGGAAAATCGTGTCGCCGTGCAGTGCGTGGTTCACGATGTAGCTGATGAGAAAAACGGATGAGAATGCGAAGGCCAGCAGCATGCTCGTGCGATGCGCTTCCCGGTTGTGATGTTTGATGAAATACAATCCCACGCACAGCGCAATCGCGCATAATCCGTTGAGAAGCGCGTTGAGGGCCGGCAAAAACATCCAGCGTCCGGCGAAATCAGACGAAGCATGATGTACGTACAGCAGCCACAGCAGGAATGACACAGCGAGGCCGCTCACCACGATGATGGCTCCAACCACCGGGCGCGGACTGATTCCACTCTGTTCCATGCCGACAATTAAATCATAAAAATCCATCCGGGCCCGCCGAAAGCGGGAGCCACCTGGGCGGGTCTATGCTTTCGTGGAAACTGACAGAGGTCGATTTTGCAGGAAGGCAGTGAGCAGCGTGCTGTTAATTTGCAAGCCGCCGTTGTAGCTGACCAATCCCTTCTTCTTGAACACATTCATAAACTTACTTACCCTGGCGCGGGTGGTGCCAACCATCTCGGCCAAGGTTGATTGGCTCACCTTCAGGGGATACTCCGGCTTCGATTCCTTGGTTATTTGCCCAAACAGCAGCAGAACCCGCGCCAGTCGCCTCTCACTGAAATTGAAGAATTGATCGACCAGGTCTTCCTCGATTCGAATAATCCGGGAAAGCAGATATTCAACAAACAGCGTTGCAAAATGCGGGTCTCGCCTGAGCGCGCGAATCGTGCTCTCCTTTCGCAGGCGAGTGATACTGGATTGCCCAATTGATCTCGCCGTGTAAATCCGCTGAGATTGCTCTCCGAGGCAGCCTTCGCCAAAAAAGCTGCCTCGCTGCAGGAAGGCGATGATAGCTTTCTTGCGACGCGTGGAGACCGCGGTGAGCTTCACCGTTCCGCTCTGGATGTAGAACACAGCATCCGCGGGATCCCCTTGCGAAAAGACGATCTCCTTATTTCGGTAGTTCCGAGTAGTCATCCCAGCACCGAACTTCTTGCGTAGAACTTTGGGACTGAGACCGAGAGTACGCTTATTCGCCATTCGCATCTGCTCA
>DATMPC010000045.1 GCA_035567895.1 Terriglobales bacterium
ATATATGTGACCGGAGAACTGGGCGAGTCCGCCGCCGCGCTCCACCTGCTGACGTCCGGCAAAGTCAAAAGACGCAATGTCTTCCCCCAGCCACGAATCGCCGTGGGCGAGTGGCTGGTTCAACAACGCATTGCAACCTCGGCCATCGACATCAGCGATGGCCTCTCAACCGACCTTTCGCATATTTGCGAAGAGAGCTGCGTAGGCGCAGCCATCGACGCTGAGGTAATCCCCACTCCCCCTGCGGCACACAAACTACAAAGAGCAGAGCGCCGGGGGCCCTCACCCGGCGGCCTTTCTCTAAAATTGGCGCTCCATGGGGGCGAAGACTATGAGTTGCTGTTCACGGCACCAAAATCAAAACGGATTCCTGAAAGAATCGGAGGGGTGAAGATCACCCGTATAGGCCAAGTCCTCCGCGAAAAGCGAGTGTATTTAGTTCAAGATGGGAAGAGGGAAATCCTGACGCCTCAAGGGTGGGAGCACTTCTCTCGTCGAACGACGACATAGCCAGCTACGAATCGGAGAATTTAGAAACAGAGCCGATAGCATTTACTCTTAGTGCGCATAAGGAGAGAGCAAAGACGATGCCGAAACGATTGCTGGCAATTTTCGTGTTGCTGTCAAGTCTGTTCGTATGCGCGCAGACGACGTCGAAGCCGAAGGTGCGGGCGATTACTGCTTTCGTGAACATCACGCCAAGCGGTTACCGTGCCGAGCTAAAGAAGGTACGCGACTCGCTGGCCGAGATTCAGAAAGACTATGAAAGCGCCGGGTATCAGGTGCAGTCTGTGCGCATCACGACTCAGCCCTTTCCGGCCTACGTGAAGGGTATGTCGCGACCGGACGCGCTGAAATTCCTGCAAGAGTTAGATGCGCTTTCCATTCAGGGAAACTATGCCTTCAACATCGGTCCAGCGATGATGAGTGACGCTCAGGATCCGGCGATGATGGAATTGCTGGCTGAGACTTTATCCTCAACCAAAAACCTGGTTGCCAGCGCACACATCGCAAATCAACAGGGGATCCAGTGGAAGGTGATCGCGGCAACGTCACGAATGCTCAAGCACGTCTCCGCTCACTCTCCGAACGGCGTTGGCAACTTCAACTTCAACGCCACCGCGATGCTGGCGCCCTACACACCGTTCTACAACGGCTCCTATCACCTCGGGAGTGATCTGAATGATCGATCTGCCGGCGGGGCGGGTGTGAAGTTTGCTGTAGGACTGGAGTCCGCCAATGTCGTGCAGGAGGTGATGCAGGCCAATGCTGGCGATCATGCTGGCGCTTCCGCCGCGCTGCGACGTGAACTGGGGCGCCACGCACAGGATGCCGAAACAGTCGCGCAGCGAGCAGCAAAGCAAGTCGGTTGGGAGTACCTCGGCATCGATCCGACGCCTGCGCCACTCAAAGATGTGTCGATCGGCGCGGCCATCGAAAGCTTCACTCGGAATCCGCTCGGTTCGAGCGGTACGCTAACCGCCGCGTGGCTCATCACGGAAGCCGTGCGCTCCTTGCCGGTGAAGCACATTGGTTACTCCGGCTTGATGCTGCCGGTGCTCGAGGATGGTCGCATCGCCCAGCGCTGGAGCGAAGGCCGCGTAACGCTGGACGCGTTGCTTTCCTATTCCTCGGTCTGCGCCACCGGGCTTGACACCGTTCCGCTTCCGGGAGACATCAGCGAGGAACAGCTCACGCGCATCCTGGGAGACGTAGCTGCACTGGCAGTTAAGTGGAACAAGCCGCTCACCGCGCGTCTGCTGCCGGCGCCGGGAAAGAAATCCGGCGACATGACTGAGTTCGATAACCCCTTTCTCGTAAATGCAAAGATACAGCCGTGAGTTGTAACCAAGTCGGCAGTTACAGACAACAATTTCCATAATGGAACGCGTTATCTCCTTGTATCGCTTTGGTTTGTACTGAGCACTCGACGAATCGTCACAAATCTGTAACTTTTCATCGCACGCCGCTCGCAAAATGTTCATCCTTCGCAGTCGTTCATGTTTTGCGATAGCACCCCTGTAACTTGAAGGTCAATCTGGCAGTCGCTAATGTTGGGTGCTGTTGTCGGTCCCCAAAATCCGAACATTCTGCACGAGGACTAGCACGATGAAAGCACTGAAAGTCTTATCGTTGTTCATTTCGCTCACCGGCGTGATCGCCCTGGCACAAGAGGCAGCTACCACTCCCAACACAAACGATGCCAGCCAGTCCAAGGCCACGGTTCATGTATATCGCTACAAGCAGTTTGTGGGTGGTGCCCTGGAGCCTTCTGTCTACTGCGACGAAGCACAACTGGCGCGCATGGACAATGGCCGCTACTTTGCAATCAAAGTTGATCCTGGCAAACACACCTTCCGGTCTAACGACACGCAATCAGGAATCGAATTGGATGCCAAGGCTGGGCAGGAATATTTCGTTCGCGTAGAGATCGCCACCGGATTTGCGAAGGGGCATGGTCGCCTCATTCTCATGTCGCCGGAACAGGGTAGCTATGAGTTGAAATCCAAGAAGCTCAAGCCCTTGGACGCGAGCAAGGTAGTAGACAAAACCCGGGTCTCGATAGAAGAAGTCGGGAGTGCACGGGAGACTGCTTCGAACGCGGCCGCTGAGCCAACTCACAACTAAGCGCCTCGTGACCCCACAATCTTGTTGTATCCACTAGTTCGGGGCTTTGGTCCTGAAGCGGTTTGCTATCGAACCGTAGGCCGCCAAAGCCCATCTCAAGAAGGACAGCTAATTCAGGCGCCAGCCGGTCCAAGCTCACCTGTCCGATCCAGACCCTCGATCATTGCAGGCACTTCTCCATCCAAGTGACATCCCAGTAGCGACCGAACTTCCGGCCTACTTCTGTGAAGGTTCCGACTGGACGGAATCCGAAGCGCAGGTGCAGAGCATTGGAAGCAGGGTTGGGTTGTGCGATTCCTGCCACTACCCGATGAACGTCCTCGTTGTTCAACAGATGAAGGATCTGGGCATATAGCTTTGTACCAACTCCTTTGCCTACCATATCGGGACTGCAGGCTACGCTAATTTCGACAGTGGTCTCATATGCCTGCTTAGGACGAAATCGTCCGGTCGCCACGTAACCGAGGAACCGTGAGCGTTCATCTTCGGCCACGAGTATGCGGTAACGCTTGCCATCGGAGTGCTCATTGAACCATCCGATTCGCTCCTCAGGCGTGAACGCGGCCACGTCGAAAGTGATGTGCGTGTTTTGGATGTAGTGATTCTGAATTTCGGTAAGGGCGGGCAAATCGTCCAATGTTGCGGGTCTGATGTTGGTCAAGGAATCGTGCATAGCAGCACTAGCGGTCATATCGAAGCTGGGATAAATCGAATTTGGGATGAAGAGACGCAGCACGTGGCGTCTCTACCGCAATTCACTACTCCTGCGGATCGACTGTCGCCCCACTGGGAACGATTGGCTGAGGACGGCTCGGGGGGCGCACGTCTACTCGCGGGCCATTGGCAGCTTGTTGGACTGGTGGACCGTTCTCGTGGCGCGGATGGTAGGCGGCGCGCTCGTCGAACTTGCCGAAGATCATCTTTCCGGCGGTTGTCTGAAGTACTGACGTGACGGCGATGTCCACGTTCTTGCCGATCATCTTGCGCGCGTTATCGACCACTACCATCGTTCCGTCGTCCAGGTAGGCGACGCCCTGGTTGTATTCCTTGCCCTCTTTCAGGATGAAGACGCGCATAGCCTCGCCCGGCAGCACAATGGGCTTGAGCGAGTTTGCCAGCTCATTAATATTCAGCACCTCGACACCCTGAAGTTGAGCCACCTTATTAAGGTTGAAGTCGTTGGTGATGATCTTCGCTTCGTACAGCTTGGCCAGCTCGATGAGCTTCAGGTCAACTTCGCGGACGGAGGGGAAATCGTCTTCGACGATCTGCACGTTCATCGTGGCCATCTTCTGAATACGCTGCAGGACGTCGAGGCCGCGACGTCCGCGGTTGCGCTTAAGCGAGTCTGCGGAATCGGCTACGAGCTGGAGCTCGCGGAGTACGAACTGCGGAATGACGACGACGCCGTCGAGGAAGCCGGTCTCGGCGATGTCGGCGATGCGGCCGTCGATGATGACGCTCGTGTCGAGGATCTTGCAGCTACGCTTGCCGGTCTTCTCCGAACCGAAGATTCCGCCCAGGGCGGCAAGGTTGAGCAGGTCGCCCTTGTTGGCGCCAACAATCAGGCCAACGTAAGACATCAGCAGCATGACGAAGAGCTGAAGGAAGTGCTGTGTACGTCCGGGTTCGATGGCATCGCGCAAAACCAGGCTGAACAGGTAGGCGCCGAAGATTCCCAGAATGCTACCGATGACCGCGCCGATCAGGCGCTTGAGGCTGACGATCCGCAGGCGAGCCTCGAAGAGCACCACGCCAAAGCCAATCACTGCCCCAGCTCCGGCGGCCTCCCAGCTCTCAAGCGAGAACGGTCGCAGCACGAAGCATGCGATCGCTACCACAAGAATGAAGACAAAACGTATGAATAAAAGGTCCAACTGGACCTCCCCAAATAAGCGTGGGACTCTTCCCGGCACGCTCCCGGTAGAAACCATTTATCGACGAGCAGCTATGAACTTGCTAAGAAAAGTGAACCGACCTGGGAGACTAGCGAATAGGAGAAAGTCCCCCGCACCGCCAGCTATGTGCCAGCAGTATATACCCGGTTACGACCGGGAGTATGGGCGGAGTTGGGTCCGTGGTGAAGCTCTCAGATATCGGAGGGGAAACGACTGAAGTAAGGGCCAGCTTGAATGTCTGCACCCGAAGAGTTAATGCTGTCGTGAGTTCGAGTGGTCCGATTTCCATTGCCTCCAGGCCAAACTTGCTGCAGTGTGATGCTGGCGTTTTGAGCCCAACGCTTGCTGTCGTAGTACCAAACAGTAATTCGCCATTTCGTCTTGCGGACGTGATTTTCGGCGTCCGCATCGAGCTCTCCTTAGCGGGAGAAAACGAAGGGCAGGTCTGACCCGAAATCTCGGGGGAGAATGGGTTGACTTGCCCTGGTTTCCTTCTTCGATTCCCCTGCGCGCTTCAATTCCCAGCCTTCAGCTTCTCCACAACACGCGAAGCCACGCCATCAGGTTCCCTCGAGACCTGCAGGAACCCCAAATAGCACTGGATTTCCGCAGCATTCCTCTGAACCCTGTAGCCGTTTACGGCATCTAAGCTTCTAGGGCGGAGTGTCTGCGAGGCGCAAAAAGCGCCCATAAAACGACAACTGGGCAAGGTTCGCGCCTGTCAACGGGCTGTGATATCCTAAATTCTCCCGGATAGGTGTGCCTACCAGCTATTCATTCTGAAGAACTTAAGGCGCTCTCCCGAACAAAAAGCGAGCCATGTGTTTCGTGTGCCCAGGCTCGTTTGGTCCCAAAGGCCACGCAAGTTTTTTGCTGAACTGGAGATGAGTGCATTTGGCGCTTAACGACAAATTCGACGACATTCAAAAACTGATCGACGCAGGCAAGGAGAAGGGGTACCTCACCTACGGGGAGGTCAACGATCTCATTCCCCACGACGTCCATTCGCCTGATGATCTGGATGATCTGCTTACTACGATTGGAACGCAAGGCATCGACGTCCTCGACGGATCGAAGATGCCGGGCTCCGATCTCAAAGACAAATTCGAAGATATGGAGGCCGGCGAGGACGTAGAACTCGACCTTACTCCCGGCACTCTGGAAAAAACCAACGATCCCGTCCGCATGTATCTGCGCGAGATGGGAACCGTTCCACTACTTACCCGCGAAGGTGAGGTTGAGATCGCGAAACGCATCGAGCGCGGACAGCTCCGCGTTCTGAAGGCGATTTCGCGCTCTCCCATCGTTATTAATGAAGTGCTCGCTATCGGCGAAGACCTGAAGCGCGGCGTTCGTTCGATCAAGGAAGTTGTGATCTTCGACGAGGAGGAGATCACCGACGAGATCGTCGAGGCGCGCATCAAGGCGACCACGCACCGCATCGACGAGATGCACAAGCACTCTAAGAAGGCCGAGCAGCTCGAAGAGAAGCTCGCCAATGTGGACAAGAAGAAGCGTCCCGGCGAGTATCGCAGGACGCGCTGGTCACTAGGCCGCGAGAGGGTGATGGTTTCGCGGATCATTCGCGAACTGCGTTACACCAACTCGCAGCGCAAGAAGCTGATCGATCGTGTGGGACATGTGGCCGAGCAGATGCGTTCGCTCGATCGCCAGTTCCACAACCTGGAAAAGAAGGTCGATTCGACGCGCTCCGAGGAACTCAAGAAGGAATACCGCAGGCAGCAGCGCAACTGCAAAGCCGATCTCGAGAAGATGGAGCGGGAAACCGGGCTCACCTTCATCGAGTTGAAGCGCACGCAGCGCGAGATCACGCAGGGAGACATCGACGCCGAGTACGCCAAGCGCGAACTCATCGAAGCCAACCTGCGACTCGTGGTTTCAATCGCCAAGAAGTACACCAACCGCGGACTGCAGTTCCTCGACCTGATTCAGGAAGGCAACATCGGCCTGATGAAGGCGGTGGACAAGTTCGAGTACCGTCGCGGATACAAATTCTCGACGTACGCGACGTGGTGGATTCGCCAGGCGATCACACGCGCTATCGCCGATCAGGCTCGCACCATTCGTATTCCGGTGCACATGATCGAGACCATCAACAAGTTGATTCGAACTTCGCGTCAGCTTGTGCAGGAGCTCGGTCGCGAACCTACGTCGGAAGAGATCGCCAAGCGGATGGACATCCCCGTGGCGAAAGTCCGCAAGGTGCTGAAGATCGCGCAGGAACCGATCTCGCTGGAAACTCCGATCGGCGAGGAAGAAGATTCTCATCTGGGCGACTTCATCGAAGATCGCGGCGTAGTTTCACCGGCAGAAGCCGTGATCAACGTGAACCTCAAGGAGCAGACGGCGCATGTGCTGCGCACCCTGACTCCCCGCGAGGAGAAGGTGATCAAGATGCGCTTCGGACTCGAAGACGGCTCGGAGCACACGCTCGAAGAAGTCGGCCAATCGTTCGCAGTCACGCGCGAACGCATTCGGCAGATTGAAGCCAAGGCGCTGCGGAAACTGCGCCATCCATCCCGCTCGAGGAAGTTGCGAGCGTTTATGGATGGGGTGAGGGAGTAAGTCAGCTTCTGAGCTGCTAAGCTTCTAAGCTGCCAAGCATTGAGGCGCGACCGATGGTCGCGCCTTTTTCTTTTTCCGACGCAACACTTCTGTGTCGGTTTCATCACGCCTCAAGCCTGTCCTCCTGAGCCTTCCTTTGGCGAAGGATCTCCCGTGATGTGTCAGCAAAAATTTCGCTTTCTCGGCTCTTTCACGAGGATCTCTAGCCGGAGAGCCACGAGACAGCATTCAAATCCGAAACACTCCGGGAGATCCTTCGCCAAAGGAAGGCTCAGGATGACAAGTTGGCCGGCGCCAGTCTCTCCATGACCCACCCGCTACGCAGGCGGCACTGTTCCCTATCCCCTGTAACCTGTCCCCTGTTTTTCTGTCACTTTTGCTAACATCTCGACTCTCATCTGCCCAGATGGCTTCGCCCGTCCAATCCGTTGCTGAAACTGACCTGATTGAACGGGTGAAAGCAGGAGAATCTGAGCTCTTTTACACACTCATCGAGCCGTATCAGCGAGCTGTGTATGCGGCGGCGTTTTCAGTTCTCGGGAACGAGGCTGACGCCGAGGACACGGCGCAGCAGGCATTCCTCAAAGCTTATGCCAAGCTCGATCAATTCCGCGCCGAGTGCAAGTTCAGTACTTGGCTGATTCAAATCGCCGTCAACGAAGCGCGCATGCGGCGACGGAAAGAGCGCAAAGCTTTGTACGAATCCATCGACGAAGGCTATGAAGACGATGGGGGCGATTACTTCCCCCGCGACTTCGCCGATTGGCGCGAGATTCCTTCTGAGGCTCTGGCGCAAAACCAGCTTAAGGAAGCGCTCGCGCGTGCGATCGCTTCGCTGAGGCCGATCTATCGCGAGGTCTTCATTCTCCGCGATGTGCAGGGTCTCAACGTACGGGAGACCGCCGAGGCGCTGGGCTTGAATGAACCGCTGGTGCGCACGCGCCTGCTGCGCGCCCGCCTGCAGATGCGCGATGCGCTGGCTCCGGGTTACGACGGAAGCTGGTGTGCCGGCAGTCAAACATATAAGAAGGTGAGGCCGTTCTGACTGTGCCAATTATCGAGATTAGTTGCGTTGAGGTCTGGAGAGAGATCTCGAACTACGTCGATGGCGAGATCGATCCAGTATTGCGTGAGCGTATCGCAGAGCACTTGAAAGCGTGCGAGCATTGTTCCGCCGTGGTCGATGGCACGCGCAATGTCGTTCGCCTCGTAGGTGACGATAAGAGCTTCGAGCTCCCGCGAGGCTTTAGCGAGCGACTGCAGAAGCGTCTGAGCGAGAACCTGGGCTAAGCATCGTTGGCTCGTAATCCTTGTTGCTGATGAAGAATCCGATTCGCCACGAACCGTCCACTTGTTTCTGCCAGGTCTCGCAATAGCGATACCTTCGGAGCTCTGGGTCGCCGCCCGCCTTGGGTTTGAGAATCAGCTTATGCCAGCCGCGGTCGATAGCCGTATTTCCGAAGATGGCAATGTCGATGATGACGACCTCCATTCTGACTTGATACAGCCCGAACAATTTTGAGAGCTCCACACGAAGCGCCTCTTTCGCTTCTTCTCCGTAGAAGCTGGGCTCCCCTTCCGGCATGTTGGTAAAACTGTCAGCAAACACGTTGAGCACTCGCTCCACGTCGCCAGTGTTGTGCCCTTCACGGTACTCGGTCTTGGCAACACTAATCGCGTATTCGTCGGCGGCAGACATGGTCAGGCTGAAGTTGCGTCAATGTAATGGTGTGACAAGGACAGGTCAAGTCCGGCAAGCATAAGAATCACCCATGGCGTTGCCTTCACTCCACCCGATGGCCCGATCACCAGATCGCACGATCCCCTAAACCCACTAGTTCATGACAGGATGTTCATACCTGCCCTCTTGCGAGTGCGGTTATACTGTTCATGTACTCAGCCTGTGACGTCCCGTCAATGGGATTAGGTTGAATTTGCGAGGCCGGTAACATCCGCCTCCGCGGATCGTACCGGGGACCTGGAGGTCGTCTTCAGCAGTAGCGGTGACCTAGCTCCGGAGCGCGCGGCAGTCCGCGGCAGCGGACTGCGAGGTCGCTTGTGGATTGAGGCGGCGTGGCACCCGCTGCGTATCGCACTCGATAGTATCGCCGCTGTTGTTCTTCCTTCCGACTGTCGCATTTGCAATCGCGCACTTGTTCAACTCTCAAGAATTCCTGTCTGCGCTGACTGTCTGGATTCACTAGCTCCTGCAGACGTAACCGCTTGTTCTGTCTGCGGCGAGGCGCTGGGATTTCGTTCTCCTGGGAGCGAGACCCTATGTGGCGTATGCCGCCGCGCGCATCCGCGTTTCGATTTTGCAATGTCATACGGCAGCTATGACGGCGCACTGCGGCGTCTGGTGCATCTACTCAAGTACGAGCAATTCCGGCCGGCTGCAAATGTGCTTGGCGCGAAGTTGGCCCAGTCGTTGAGACGCAGCGAGTTTGCCGCTGATAGTCCGGTGCTGATGATTCCAGTGCCACTGCACCCGAGCAAACGCCGGCAACGAGGATTCAACCAATCGGAGTTGATTGCACGTTCCGCGGTACAGAATTTGGGTGGCTCTCGTTTCGAGCTGCATACTGGCAATCTTCGTCGCAGGCGCGCGACAACTTCTCAGACGGGATTGACCAGTCATCAGCGACGCGAAAATGTGCGCGGAGCATTTATCGTGACTGCGCCCGCGAGCGTGGTGGACAGAGACGTTGTGATCGTCGATGACGTGTACACCACTGGCACGACGTTGAATGAGTGTGCGCGCGTGCTGCGCGCCGCTGGCGCGGGGCAGATCGCAGTGGCAACGGTAGCCAGAGTTTATCGCGAGGTTGCGGAGATTGCTCCGCATGGAGTTTCAAATCAGGAGAGATGCGCGGCTGCCCTGGTAGAGGCGGCTGCTGGGTACAGATAAGGGCATGTCGAGACACAATCTATCGCATCGTCATTCAGGCTCACATCACGCACCGCGCGTCACGGTGACGCCGGCTACGATGGTGGCTCCGAACGAACCGGCACGTCTGCCCATGCATTCTCCGGTACTTGTGCTCAACGCGTCGTATGAACCGATCAACATCTGCGCCGCCCGCCGCGCGCTTGTGCTGGTACTCAAGGGCGTCGCCATTACCGAAGAAGAGAATGGACACTATCTGCATTCGGCGAGGCTTGCGATCCGCCTGCCTTCGGTGATCCGCCTGCTTGAATACCGCCGTATCCCGCACCAGACCCGCGCACTGTCCCGCAAGAACATCCTGCTGCGCGACCGCAATACCTGCCAATACTGCGGAGTCGTGCTGTCATCCGCAGAGCTGACGCTGGATCACGTGATTCCCCGCTCCCGTGGCGGGGTTTCTACCTGGGAAAACCTGGTCGCATGCTGCCATCCCTGCAACCATCGCAAGGGCAATCACTTGTTGGTCGAGATCAATATGCGGTTAATGCGCGAGCCCCGCGCCTTCAG
The DNA here is from genome assembly GCA_035567895.1 of Terriglobales bacterium. Lineage (NCBI taxonomy): Bacteria > Pseudomonadati > Acidobacteriota > Terriglobia > Terriglobales > Terriglobales bacterium. The sequence goes on from DATMPC010000045.1 coordinate 10,567, forward strand.
TCTTCACACCAGCCGCCACATCATGAGGATGATAGGCCGCTCGGATTCCAAGTGGCGAAAGTACCTGTTCTATTGATTGCCGGTATTCCCCTATCGGGAACCATAACTACTCTTAATCCCTTGCAGACCCGTGGCCGAACCGTGCTATTATGCGCCAGCTTGAGGAACTCAGGAGAATTCCCCCATGTCCGCATCTTTGCGCCCACTCAGCACCGGTGAGCTGCTTGACAAGACTTTCACTCTCTACCGGCGAAATTTTCCGCTGTTCTTTGGCATTGCTGCCCTGGCACAATTGGGGCCCTTCATCGTCCTGATAGCGATGACGGGTATCTTCCGCTCAGCCAACACTCAGCACACCGCAAGCACCGCAGTCACAGTCGCAATTACCGGGTTAGTAACGCTGTTTGCGTACCTCGCCGCCACCATGATTGCTGCCGGCTTGATTCAGGCGGCGACTACTTTTGCCGTCTCGTCGCTGTACCTGGAAGAGCCGGTCAGCATCAAGAGCGCCTATGCAAGGGTGAAAGGCCTGGTGTGGCGCTCAGTCAACGTGGTACTGAGCGTTGGCATTCGCATAGTCGGCGGCCTGCTCCTCTTTATTATTCCGGGAATCATCATGCTTCGGCGATATTCCTTGTCGGTGCCCGTGGCAGTCTTGGAAAATCTGAAAACTCGTGCTGCTCTCAAACGGAGCCGGCAACTTAGCGAAGGAAGCGGAGGAAGGATCCTTTTAGTTTATGTCCTGATGTTGGCGCTCATCTGGGCCGTCAGCCTGGGTACAGCCTGGGTTCTTGGATTGATCTTCACTCCACAAACTCTGCGTCAGTCCTTCGCTGCTCAGATGGTGCAGCAATTCTCCAGCTTCTTAGTAGGAGCTGCAGTCGGTCCAGTTATGACGATTGCCTTTTCCCTGCTCTATTACGATCAACGTGTGCGCAAAGAGGCGTTCGACATTGAGCACATGATCAGCACATTGCAATCGGCGGGAACACCCGCATCCGCTGCGGCCGCCGGAGTCACCGCCTAACAAATGCGCTGCGCGACCCGGCTAGCGGGCGTAGCACTCTCCCTCCTCACCTTGAGCCTTCCCTGCGGGGCTGCGGACGACGCAGCCCCCGACGATTCCGACACAAGACAAGTTTCCCTGGCGCAGTACACGCAGGAGCTTGCACGCATCGATGCCCAGTTGAAGATGCTGCCGGAGCATCCCGAGGAGGCTGGCTCGGTACGTTCCTCCATACCTGACGAGTGGGAACTCAAGACTCAATCGGGTACTTTCGAAATCGATAACGAGGATCTACGCGAAAAGTTGCAGCAATATGACAGCAACGTAAGAAGGCGTGGAGAGATTTTGCCGGAACTCGAATTCACGGTTGAAGGCCAACTTGAAGACGCGAAGAATTACGATCGTCCTGCTGACGCGAATGCCAGAAATAAACTCGAAGGTATTCTGAAAGGGCGTGAATATCACAGTGTCTCGAAATCGCAGTCACCGCTGGAAAGGTTCAAGGACGCGCTTCTAGGCTGGTTCATTCGGCAGCTTCGCAAACTTTTCCGCGCGGCCGTCGCGCATCCCCGCGCATCGCAGGTTCTGTTGTGGAGCATTATCGGGTTGGTGATTCTCGGATTTGCGACCTGGCTTTATTTCCTGCTTCGGCGCACTATACGCGATGAATATTCGCACCCGCGCGATGGCGGCGAATTCATCCCATCATCAAAGCATTGGCAGCAATGGATGCGAGAAGCCCGTGCGGCTGCCGAGCGAAGTGACTGGCGCGAGGCTGTCCACCTCGGATATTGGGGTGGAGTTTCTTATCTTGAGTCCGCAGGAGCGTGGAAGCCCGATCGGGCGCGCACGCCGCGAGAGTACCTGCGCCTGCTGCCGGATGTGAGCGATCGGCGTGTGCCACTCGACGGACTAACACGACGCTTCGAGCTTACCTGGTACGCATCTCAGGCAGCGTCGTCGGCCGATTTTGATTTCGCTGTGGCGCAACTGGAAAAGCTCGGTTGCCGATGAAGCTCGACTCCGCCGACCGCAAAATCCTGCTGGTAGCGTTTTCGATTCTGCTGGTATGTCTTGTTATCTCCGCAACAGTGAACCCGTCTGCTGAGGATTCGTTGCCTTATCCCTCGCCGTACTCCGCGTCTTCAGGAGGGGCAAAAGCCGCTTACACGCTGCTCTCCCAAATTGGGTATCGGACGGAACACTGGAGAAAGCCTCCCTCCAAGTTGATGGAACACGGTATCAATACGGTCTTGTTGGTCGCTGTTCCGACGCAAAATCCGACTCCTGAGGATCATCAGGAGTTGCGTCGTTATGTCGAGCGTGGTGGCAAGCTCATTGCGATCGGGAGCAGTACGGCGGCGCTGCTTCCGCGCAGCGCTTTCTTTCCGGGCCTGCCACATTTCGCGTGGCGGACGTATCGTGCGTTGATTCCCAGCGGCCTGACCAGCAATGCTCCTGAGATAGCAATGGCGCCAGCCGTATATTGGCAAAGGAATGACGAGGCGTCGCATATCCAATACGGTGAATCCAGAGAAGCCGTGGTGATCTCCTACAAATATGGCAAGGGCGAGGTTATCTGGTGGGCGGCCGCCGATCCGCTCACGAACAGCGGCATTCTTCAGAAAAACAATTTGCAATTGTTTCTGAACAGTGTCGGTCCGGCAGGCGACAGGACCGTGCTCTGGGACGATTACTTCCACGAGGGCGAGGTCACGCTGGCTGACTCTCTCTTGTCCAGCCCGCTGAAATGGTCGCTGCTTCAGTTAGGATTGCTGGCATTGTTCGTGGTGCTCACCTATTCCCGGCGGCACGGTCCTGTTCGACCCCTGCCGCAGAAATCGCGACTGGCGACACTCGAGTTTGTCGAAACCTTGGGCGCTCTGTATCAACGTGTGGGCGCAACCGAACTGCCGGTGCAGGTCGCTTACGAGCGCTTCCGGCATCTGCTTCATCGCAAGTTGGGCATCAGTACCTCAGCATCGCCCCAACAGGTTGCGGATCGTCTGAGATCACGAATAGGAGAGCGAGTGGCCGATTTGGAACAGAATCTGGCCGCGTGCGAATCTGCGCGCTATCAGCCCGAGATCGGTGAGGAGGAAGCCCTGCGCCTGGTGAAGTGGCTGGAGAACCTTTCCCACGAATTAAAAATCCTGTCGAAGGACGAATCGTCGAAATGAGCGCTACCGCGGAGTTGATCCAGCACTGTCGCACACAACTCAGAAAAGTCGTCGTTGGCCAGCAAGACGTCATCGATCATGTCGTCCTAACCCTTCTTTGCGGTGGTCACGCACTGCTGGAGGGTGTTCCTGGCATGGCCAAGACGTTGCTGGCCAAAACGCTTGCCCGCATCCTGCGCATTGAATATCAGCGCGTGCAATGCACGTCTGACCTGATGCCGTCGGACATCCTTGGGACCAACGTTCTGAATGCTGCCACCTCAACCTTTATCCTTCACCACGGCCCGGTGTTTACCGACCTCCTCTTGGTCGATGAAATCAATCGCATGCCCCCGCGCACGCAGGCTGCGCTGTTGGAGTGCATGGAGGAACGCCAGGTAACGATCGATGGAACGCGCCATCCGCTCTCGCAAGTATTTACCGTGATCGGCACCGAGAACCCAATCGAGTTCGAGGGCACGTATCCGTTGCCGGAGGCGCAGCTTGACCGCTTCCTGCTGAAGATCAACGTTGGATACCTTTCCGCTGAGGAAGAAGTCGCCGTGCTCGGCAGCCATCACAACGGCTTCGATCCGCACCAGCTCGATCGCATGGAATTCCAGAGTGTCGAGGAGCAACACTTGCTCACGGCGCGTGAAGAAGTGAAGAAAGTGCGCATCGAAGAGGCGTTGTTCCGGTATTTAGTGCAGATCGTGCGTCGAACACGCGACTGGCCAAGCATCTCTCTGGGCGCCAGTCCGCGGGCTGCGGTCACGTTGATGCAAGCCGCAAAAGGGCTAGCTGCCATGGATGGGCGCGACTACCTTATTCCTGACGACATCAAGCGGGCGGCGCTTCCAGTGTTGCGTCACCGTCTGCTTCTGAAGCCTGAAGCTGAGCTGGAGGGCGTATTTCCGGACCAGGTGATTAACGATCTGATAAAGACTATTGAGGTTCCGAGGTGAGTCAGCTCCAACCGCTGGCGCCAGTCGCGCGCAGCGAGAGAGCTGTCGCCCGGGGAAGATTTGGCCTCGCTTTTGGCGATCGCTTTTTCGTGTTGCTTCTCGCAGGCTTGCTGTGGATCGGACCCATATTCTGGAGCCGCCAGTTCATCTACGGCCTTGTCGCTTGGGATGTGGCGCTGCTCATTGCCTGGTTTGTTGACTTGCGGAGCCTCGGTTCACCCGCGCAGCTTCTTATTGATCGGACATTCACTCGGGCATTAGCCCTCGAAGAGCCGACGAACCTTCGCCTGACCATCACAAACAGTGGCAGGTCGCGCCTGCACGTGCAGGCTGTGGACGATCTGCCTCCCGAATTGATATCGGCGCCGGTAGAGCTGTCATTCTCCGTTCCAGCAGGACAAGAACGAACCGCCGAATACATGGTCGTACCGAAGGAACGCGGAGACTATTGGCTTGGCCCGCTCTATCTGCGATGCCAGAGCCCCATCGCACTTGCCCAGCGCTGGGAAGAGGTCGACCTGCGTCAGCAGGTGCGGGTGTATCCCAGCCTCCAATCGGCGAAACGCAACCAGCTCTTCTTGCTCCGCAGCCGGCGCATCGAACTTGAACGCCGTTTGCTGCGCCAGCAAGGACAGGGGAAAGAATTCGAGTACCTGCGCGACTTTCGCGAAGGAGATGAATTCCGCGACATTTGCTGGACGGCAACCGCGCGCCGCGGCAAGCACGTTACTCGCGTTCATCGGGCAGAGCGCAACCAGGCAGTATGGATGGTTATGGATTGTGGACGGCTCATGCGCGCGCGAATTGGAAGCCTGAGCAAACTGGATTTCGCCGTCGATGCCGCACTCAACCTCGCGCAAGTAGCTGCGTTTGGCGGCGACCGTGTTGCCCTCCTGGCCTATGGAGCGCGAATTCAGGAGCGCCTCACTCCTGGCCGCGGGCACTCCCACATGCGCTTGCTGCTCGATCAGCTCGCACGCATCCATGGTGAGCCTTCCGAAGCCGACCACCTTCGCGCTGCGAGTTCCCTCATGGGAATGCAGACGCGGCGCTGTCTGATCCTGTGGATCACAGACCTGGCTGAGACGGCAATGACTCCTGAAGTGGTGCAGGCGGCGATGCAGATGTCCGGTCGGCACATCATTCTGTTCGCCGTAATCGGCCAGCCTGACCTGAAGAGCGTTGCTGCGGAATCTCCCAACACTCCTGAAGAACTGTATCGTTATACCGCCGCCATCGAGACTCTGCACCGGCGCGAGCTGCTGCTGGCCCGCATGCGTGAACGCGGCGCGTTAGCTATGGAAGTGGACGCGCATGAGATTTCGGCTGTCGTCATGAATAAATACCTGGAGCTGAAAGAGAGAGGGCAGTTCTGAATTGGGCACATGTTCTTCACTCGCCCCGTCACCCCGGTCTGTCCTGGAGCACTCTTTTGGCGAACGACCTTCCGCGATGTGTCACGGTTGATTGCCGTGTCCGGGCTTTTGGGCCGAAAATCTCGCCAAAAAGCCACGACGCGGCACATTAGTCTCAATCATCTCGGGAAGTCCTTCGCCAAAAGAGGGCTCAGGATGACAGTCGTTCAGGGGTGGTCGTCAAGGACGAGAGTCGTTGGCTGTTAGCAGTCAAACGCGCACTACTCAAGTACAACACCAGCAACAGGAACAACCCAGCAGCAATGCTGAATTTCAGCAAGACAGATTCTGAAGTGGGTGAGAGGAAAGCCTCAAGAATACCTGCAATCACGAGCATGGGAATGGTTCCGATAATCAATTGAATGGCATCGCTGCCGGCAGCTTGCAACGAATCCTTCCGCGATAGAAAGCCCGGAAAGAGCAGCCCGTGGGCAATGCGCAATCCGGCCCCACCGGCGATAAAAATCGAGGGCAGCTCCAGGACCCCGTGAGGCGCTACGAAGCTCCACAGCGGGAGGCTCATCTGATTGAGCCAGCAGGCCGTGCCAACCACGCCAATCAGCAGGCCATTGAAGAAGATCATGTACAACGTTCCCAGTCCTGCCGTGATGCCCATGGCAAAGGTCATGAACGTAACCGAGAGATTGTTGGTCATGATCGCGCTGCTCGCGACAGGCTTTATAGCGACCACCGAATGTGTCCACATTTTGTGGTGCTCAATCGTATCCACCATCTCGGGCCCGAGTACCTGAAGCTGGAAATTCGGGTTGTAGAGCGTCGTCAGCAAGCCAGCGACACTACCGGCAAAGAAAATTATGAAAGCGACCAGCACATAGAGGAGGTTGCGCTGGAAGACTTCAGGGAACGTTCGCGTAAAGAAACGCAAGACATCGAGCGCGCTGCCACGTTGGCCGATGTAAATGGTATTGTGAACGCGGGCGAGCACTTGGTTCAGGTGTCGAGCGTAATGCTGAGCACTTTGGTCCTGGCGCAGAATCGACAGATCGGCGGCGACTTGACGATATAACAGACTGAGGCTGCGCAGCTCGCGACGGTTCAGAGCTCCAATGCCTGAAGTTCTGGACTGAGCGAGAAGCTTTTCCAGCTCTTCCCAATACGGTCTTCGCTTTTCGAGCCAGTATGTAGAAATCATGAGCGAGAATCTCGACAAGCTTATCATCGACACTCCAGAGCAGGTGCAGCTCGAGTTTCCACTCGCCGGCATCGGAAGCCGCTTCATGGCGCTGTTCGTCGATAGCCTGATTCAATTCGTTGCGCTGTCTGTGTTGTTTATTCTGCTGGCCATTCTTGGGGCTGGCATCAGCCTCTCGCCGGAGCTGGGTAAGTGGGCCGTCGCGCTTTATATCTTTGTTTTCTTCCTTCTTTACTGGGGATATTTCGCGATCTTCGAGGCGCTCTGGAAGGGACAAACTCCGGGCAAGCGCCAGGCCGGAATTCGAGTAATCCGCGATTCGGGGCGCGAGATCACAGCGAAAGAAGCCATTGGACGAAACCTGTTGCGCTCCGTGGACCTGCTGCCAGGCTTCTATGCTGTCGGAATGATTAGCGTTTTCCTAAGCGCACAGAACAAGCGCCTGGGCGATTATGTTTCGGGGACCGTCGTGGTCCATGATCGGCCGCCGGAGGAGTCGCAGCCGTTCTGGAACACGCGCGCCGATGATCAAACCACGTTCGTGGGCATCGAGAAGATCACCCCTGAAGAGGTCCAAATGATTGAAGCATTCCTGCTCCGCCGCCTGGATCTTCCCCCCAGTGTGCGACAGCAGTCCGCAAAACGAATTGCGGATCATGTCTCCACAAAACTGGAGGTGCCGGAAGATCAGAAACGGGACCTCGAAAACTTCCTCGAGCTGGTGGTACGGCAGTTCAGGAAATCGGCAAGGTACCGATAAAACGCAAATAATCAGCAGAACACACTAACACTACCGTTATGCACAGTTCGTGATAATTATGGTGAGAAGGCAGCACGCAAGATGATGCTTGGAAGTCTCCTCTGGCCGAGGTTCTCCCGGTTTCTCCTTGACGATGGCGAGTTTCGTAGATCGAGGTGTTGTGGCTGCCGATTTTTCGCAGAAGGTAATCTGCCGTCCGGGTGAGCTCGCGCCTGCGAGCGGTGTTTACCTGGTCAAGCACTTGGCCCGTCATCGTCCGCCGCACGAGGCTATCGTTGTGCGCGGAGAAGAATTTCCCATTTGTCGCTCGTGTCGAGGCGCGGTCCAATATGAGCTAGCGCGCGAAACTGAGCACGTCCATCATGACTGGGATCTGGCTGGGCCACTCGATCTCGGTCCCGTACCAAAATCAAAAGAGTACGACAGCGTACGAGCCTTCCGCCGCGTGGAGGTCAATCTCCCCATCATTCTTGTCGAGGCTCGTCACTCCAGAAATCCGATATTACTGCGTGGGCACGCCACCACTTTGAGTGAAGGCGGCCTGGGCATCATGATCGAAAAAGGCCTCAGATACCCGCGAAAGAGCGTCACGCTGCGTTTTCCAGGTGCACGTTCGCGGGAAGAAATTAATGTGAATGCACGCCTGCGCTACCGAAATGGGATGCGCCATGGATTCGAGTTTCTCCGCCTCTCGCCTAACGATCGTAGTGCGGTCCGGGAACTCTGCACCAAGATGGGCGCTTAAGTTACCTCTTGAAATCACGGTCTTCGCTGATGTGGGGAATCGCCTGCTTCAGTTGGAAGCGGACCCTCGATCCGCAAACGCGACAAGGCGGGAGCTGCTGACCAACAACGAACGTGGCTTCCCTCACGTCGGACGTGCAACGGACATGCAGGACGTTGTAAATGCCTGATTCGGGAACAACATCTCCTGGTTTCCGTGGCTGCTCAGCTCCAAGCTTTCTGGCTGGGTTCATTTCGATTCTCGTATGCACGTAGCACAGAAAGGGCAAGTGGCTTACCAAAGAATGTGGCAGCAGCTCGGGATAGTTCGATTGCTTTCAGTCAGTTGCAGGCACAAGAAAAGGTTGGCTGCTGGCCCGAGTTGCGCGAGGGAAGGATTTACTTGGCGCCGACGCGGAGAGTACTAGCTCGCAAAAAGTTGCGCGCCCTCTAACAAGAAATCAGCAGATTGCAATTACCAGTCGCCGAGTTTCTGGAGTTTCTTGATCTTGCGTTTGATCAGATCTCGCTTCAGCCCGCTGATATGCGAGATGAATAGTTTCCCATTCAGGTGATCAGTTTCGTGCTGCATGGCACGAGCCAGCAGCTCTTCTCCTTCGGCCTCGAACCACTTACCTTCCGCGTCCTGCGCGCGAACCGTACACTTCATGGCGCGTGTAACGTTCTCTCGGAAGTCAGGAAGGCTCAAACATCCTTCACTGTGGGTCTGGCGTCCCTCTTTCTTCACGATCTCGGGATTGATGATCACCATCTTGGCGCTCGGATCCTCTTTGAAGGAACAATCGATCACCGCGACTCGTTTGGGAATCCCGATCTGCGGGGCGGCGAGCCCCACTCCGTGCGCGGCGTACATGGATTCGAACATGTCATCGATGAGCTTTTTCAGCTCGTCATCAAAAACGCTGACTGGGGCGGCGGGTTTCTCCAAAACGGGATCGCCATAGTTCACGATGGGATAGATCATTCTGCGTGCTTGCTCAGTACTCCGCGATCTGCTTGCAATACGATTTGTAATTCCTCTCCATTTCCATCACGGAATCACCGCCGAACTTTTCCAGCGCGCAGCGCGCCAGGGTTAGCGCTACCATCGCTTCAGCGGCGACACCCGCGGCGGGAACTACGCAGACATCGGAGCGTTCGTACGCGGCCTTTACGGGCTCGCGGGTGGCGAAGTCGACCGATTCCAGCGGGCGACGCAAGGTGGAGATCGGCTTCAGATATCCACGCACGACAACGTCTTCCCCGTTGGAGATGCCGCCTTCGATGCCCCCAGCATTGTTCTGCGCGCGAGTAAAGCGGGTGAAGTGCTCGTCTCCATTTTTCGCGTTCTGCTCAGGCGAATATCCAATGGGATCGTGGACCTGCGATCCGAAGGAAACCGCCGCGTGCACTCCTCGCCCGATTTCGACTGCCTTCACTGCCTGCAACGACATCACAGCGGCGGCGAGCTGCGCGTCGAGACGCTCGTCCCAATTAGCATAGGTGCCGAGGCCGGGGGGCACGTGGTGTCCGATTACCTCGAAGATGCCTCCGACCGAATCACCGGTGCGCAGCGCCTGATCTACCTCCGCTTTCATTCGCTGTTCCACTTCGGGATCGACACAGCTCAGCAGAACCTCCTCTTTCTGCGCCAGGGCGAGCATCTGCGACCATTCCGGCGTACCCTCGAACGAGGCTTTGCCCACAGCGATTACATGGCTGAGGACCTCTACTTCGATCGTCTTCAGCAGCAGCTTGGCCACAGCGCCGATCGCTACACGGGCCGCTGACTCGCGAGCTGATGCTCGTTCCAAGACATAGCGCGCTTCCGGCAGGTTGTACTTCAGGGCTCCAGCCAGATCGGCATGTCCAGGACGCGGAGAGGCCACCCGCTTGTGCTTTGCCGGATCGCCTGCGCCAACCGGCAGGGCCTCCTCCCAGTTTTTCCAATCTCTATTTTCAATGCTTAGGGAAATCGGTGAGCCAATGGTCTTGCCGTGGCGCACACCGCAGATGAAATGCGCGGTGTCTCGCTCGATGCGCATCCGCCCACCGCGGCCGTAGCCCTGCTGGCGACGCCAGAGTTCGTGGTTGATGAACTCCTGATCGACTTCGACACCGGCAGGAACGCCGGAGATAACGGCGATCAGCGCCTCTCCATGAGACTCTCCGGCAGTGCAGAAGCGAAGCATAAACGCACGATTTTACAGGAACATCCCCGGCGCACGATTTGTTAGAGACGCAGCATGCTGCTTAATCATCTAGCTCTGTTTACCGTGGAATCGTTGGTTGCTGCTGTTGCGGGGGCATTTGGGTTTGGGGGAACAGTCTTTAGGTGCCTAGATCTTTAGGTGCCTAGATGCGACGCGAGCCTAAAAGGAGGGTTAAAGCGGAGCTGCCATAGTGAGGGTTGGAGAGCTGCAGGAGGACATCTTCCAGGCGAGGAGCTGGCCTGGCGCTGCGTCCCTGCAAAAGCTGCGGCAGGCCACGCTTCCGCGATAAAATACCTACAGCATTCACCGCCGGATCGGGTCTAATTAACTATGCTTTTACGCCTATTCCTTGTAGTTGCCACCCTACTTATGCTTGGCACCTTCAGCTACTCGGCCGACACGTCAGCCCTGAAGCCTCCTCCAGGACAGAGCGTCGCCATCGTCGAGTTCATTGACCTGCAGTGTCCGGATTGCGCCAATGCCAATCCTCTGCTGAAAGAGGCGGCTAAGACGTACAACATCCCTATTGTTCGCTATGATTTTCCGCTGCCCAAGCACAACTGGTCCTATGATGCCGCGGTAATCGCCAAGTACTTTGACAGCAAATCAAAGGCGCTGGGCGCAGCATGGCGGGACTACTGCTTCGAGAATCAGCCGGCGATTTCGCCCGAGAACCTGCGGAGCAATGCCGAGAAGTTCGCCTCGCAAAACAAGGTTTCGCTGCCGTTTGTGGTGGATCCGGACGGGAAGTTTGCCGGGCAGGTGAAGGCGGATTTTGCCCTCGGACAGCGTGTCGGGATCGAGCACACGCCCACCATTTATGTGGTCTCGAACAAGGCCTATGGCAAGCCTTTTGTGGAAGTCGTCGACCGCTCCAAGCTGTATTCCATCATCGACGAGATGAAGGCGCAGGCTGGACCTGCCACAACCTCAGCCGAGAAACCAGCCAAAGCCGCAAAGACTTCCCGGCTTACTAAGAAGCAACTGCGTTAATTTCCCATTACGAAGGGTTTTGCCACGCCGGCCGTACGCTTTAATATCAGCCACTTCCAAGCTGAATCAACGATTTAAGCTGCCATACGCAGGAGTTCAGTTACGTCCGTTATTTGTCCTTCAGGTTATAAGGAAGGTACATTTCACAGGTGATGCTGAAAGCCCTGCTCCTCACACGCGATCAGGAAATGTTGCGCGTCGTTCGGCGGGTGCTGGAAACCGTAACCATTGACATGGAAACGGTTACCTCCACCGATGCTGCCCGCCAGACCATCTCAAGCCGGAAATTCGACGCAATTCTTATCGACTGTGACGACGTCCAAAGCGGTTGTGAAGTCATCAAGGAGTTGCGGAGGGGCAAGTCGAATTCGAAGTCGATTGTCTTCGCCATCACCAATCGGGTGACAAGCGTAAAGGGCGCCTTTGAACTGGGCGCCAATTTTGTGCTCGATAAGCCAGTTTCACCCGATCGCGCCGCCCGAAGTTTGCGCGCTGCCCACGGCCTGATTCTGCGGGAGCGCCGCCGGTATCATCGTCACGCAATTAACGCGACTGTCCACGTGAGTTACGGCTCGGTCCGCAATGTACCGGTCCCCCTTACCAACATCAGTGAAGGCGGGGTCGCGTTGGGTACAAATCGCACCAGCGAAATGACCGGGCCAGTGCAGCTACGCCTGGAGCTGCCGGGCCTGAATCGCGTGCTGGAAGCCAAAGGCGAATTCGTCTGGACGAACGACAGAGGACGGGTTGGCGTGCGCTTTACCACCCTCAACCCGCTGGCAAAATCGGATCTCGATTCCTGGCTCTCGCGCCAACTCGAGATCGCCGCTCCCAATCTGGTAAGCGCCGGATCTGGCAGGCTGTTTTAAATCACTTGTGACACAGCGATAATTCTGGTTAGAGTCAATCTCTGATCATGAGAACATCTCCCCTCGCTTTTCTATTTCCTGGACAAGGATCACAGTCGGTCGGTATGGGCAAAGAACTCGCCGAGAAGTACTCGGTTGCGCGGGAAACGTTTGCTGAAGCCGATTCGGCCCTTGGATACTCACTCTCTCAACTTTGCTTTGAAGGTCCGGAAGACAAGCTCAAGCTGACCGAGATCACACAGCCTGCAATCCTGACTGTTTCGGTGGCCGCTCAGCGGGTTCTGGCGGGAAAAGGGATCCAGCCACAATATGTTGCAGGACACAGTCTGGGTGAGTACTCCGCACACGTCGCAGTGGGCACTTTGAGCTTTGCCGACGCAGTGCGCACGGTGGCCAAGCGAGGCAAATACATGCAGGAAGCCGTGCCCGTGGGTGTAGGAGCTATGGCGGCGATTCTCGCGCTTGCTCTTGAGCCGCTTGAGGCGGCCTGTCGCCAGGCTGCGCAAGAGACCGGTGGCACAGTGTCACCAGCAAACATCAACTCACCCGACCAGATTGTGATCTCAGGCAGCAAGGACGCCGTCGAACGCGCGGCAGCACTGGCCAAAGAAAAAGGCGCCAAGCGCGCAGTGATGCTGCCAGTGAGCGCTCCATTCCATTGCTCGCTCATGCAGCCCGCGCAGGACCGGCTGGCTCTCGATCTGCGCGCACTGCGGTTTTCAGCGCCACGAGTACCCGTGGTCACGAACGTAGATGCAAGACCAATTCAGGATTCCGAACAGGCGCGGGATGCTTTGATTCGGCAAGTGACCGGAGCCGTGCAGTGGGTGCGCTCGATTCAAGCGCTCATCGGTGCCGGAATTCAGAGTTTCATTGAGGTTGGTCCGGGCAAGGTGCTCACTGGACTGTTACGACAGATCGATCGCTCTAAAACGGGACTGAATGTGGAGAATGAGGAATCGCTGCAGAAGGCGTTAGCTGCTTTTTCAGCGCGACCTACGTAGACGTACGCTAAATCGCTACTCTACAAATCTCCATAACACTGTCATCCCTCGCTTCCGCAGCCACATCGCTTCTGGCCCGAAGGCTTCAACCGCGGAGCGGGGGATGACAGTGTTTGGTGGTTTTTGCTGTTTGAACTACGGGTTGATTGGCTGAGTGCTACGGCTCAATCTGAATATTCAACGTTGGCGGCAGGAACGTGATGCTGCGATCTTTCTTTTCCACCCACAGAGCCAACGGTGCTTTGCGGTCATTGATCATCGAGATCACCACCACGCCGCTTGAGTTCTTTGGAGTGAGTGAGGTACGGATCGAGTGCGACCGAATCTCTCCGTATTCGCCAGTCGGGCCCCAATCCAGTTCGAAGGTACCGAAGTTGTATCCGGCATACTTCTGAGGGTGCTGTTTCCAATCTGGATCGGCATTCCAGATCGAGTATGCCTTCTCGTAGTCCTTGTGTTCGATTGCGGTTAGGAACTTGTTGACGGCGTGCTCTTCGCGCCAGTTCCACCAGTGATAAACAAGAAATCCCAGGAAGACGAGTAGAACCAAGCCAGCGATCGCATACATGCGACGCCGCTTCTCAACATCCGGATCGTATTCCTTCGCCTCGAAAAGGGTCATGCTGAAATAGACACCTGCACAAAAAGATACGACTCGCACGCATGACCTGCAAATTAAAGATGCATGGGATCCGTTGACTCAAATTGGACTTCGGAAAGCCGACGGCGCTCAGCATTCAGCCATTCGTTTCCTGGCGGGGATGCAAAAGGTACGGATCCCAGGCGTGAACCGAGCATTTGTGTCCACAAGAGCGAATTGGCTGAATGCCGAGTGCTGCTCTGGATGCCTATTTCTTTTTCTTCTTTCCAAACAGTCCAACGATGTCATTCACTGGGTTGGGCTGCTGTTGTTGTTGCTGCTGCTGGGCATTGCCCTGCTGTCCTTGGGCAGGCTGCTGTTGTGATTGCTGCTGCTGTTGCTGTCCGCCCAGCGCGCCGAGGATTCCTTGAATTCCGCCGCCCTGCTGTTGTTGTCCGCCTTTACCTCCGAGCAGTCCCGCCAGGCCGCTCGTGAGCGCCCCAGGATTCGTCGAGGTCGGCAGCAGATTGTTCAGCTTCATCTGAGCTAGCTTTTGCACGTCCGGGGCAATAATGGGTCTGTTGACGTTTCCAGTAACAATCACCGGGATCACCAACTCGCCGTTCCTATTGGCCAAAGCTGTGTTCAAGTATCCGCCGATTCCGGTGCCTCCAACCCTCTGGCTCAGATCCTTGTTGAGGACCGCGTTCAAACGCATGTTAAGCGCTTCCGTCACCAGATCTACGGCTCCCTCGGCGCCGATCGTTCCGCCATCGATCACCGCTTGGAGGTTGTTGGTGTTGGCTACTCCGTTCTTAATGTTGACCAGGCCTCCCAGCTTCACGATGTTGGTGAAGCCTTGCGACGGTTGCGATTGCGAGAACTTGGCAATGGAACTCAACTCATGCAGGAGATCGGTTCCCTGATATTTCCCATTGCCGGTGTTGAAGTTGATGTCGCCATTCAGCGTGCGCATCAAGTTCCCTGCTGGATCGCCCGAGAACGTGAGATTCGACTTGAGATTGCTCAGCACGAGTTGATCGAACAGGATCGTACCCACACTCAAGGTTCCAGTCCCACCAAGACGTGAAATAGAACCGCCGCTCGGACGCGACTGCGCATACGCCGATGGCACGAGCGAGAAACTATCGAGGGAGGACCGCTTGGTGTTCCCGCCGGTAATCTGCTGTAGTTCCGTGATGTTGAGTTTGTCAGCGTTAAGAGCGAACTGAATCTGTGGAGCAGAGAAATTGCGGACCGTAGCCGTTCCAGTGGCGGTCGTGCTACCGAGCGAAGCCTGCATATTCTCGAGTACGGCAGAGTTTTGCGCGAAGCGCAGGTTCGCCGTTTTCACGAGCAGCGGTTTCGTCAACGTTGGCATGTTGATGGTCGCGTTCTGCAATGATCCGGTTCCGCTGTACACGAGACGATCAGTCTGCTTGATCGGGCCCTGTACATGCGCATCGAGCGAAAGCGTTCCGGTTCCGCTCATACCCTCGACTGCTGAGACACCATAAGCTTTGGCGATATTGATGAGTTCGCCGAGATTCGCCCCGGAGGTACGGATGGCGGCATCGATAACTCCATTTGGCGTGGTGTAGTGAGAGAGTGCAAAGTTGCCGTTGAGCGATGTTCCGCCGCTCTGTGCGGTGAAGCTGTTGGATTTCACCACGTCCGGCGTGAGTTCGAGATTAATGGCGGGAACCTTTACCGGCTGCGGGATATCCTTGCCGCTAATCACCAGATTCTGGGCGTTGAGATTGCCGTTCAACGCCGGCTGGTCCGTGGCGCCCTGTGCGTGAATGTCGGCGTTGAGATTGCCGGCAACTTGTGTTCCCGGATTGAAAGCCACGCCGAAGGCTCCCGCGAGTCTCGCTAACTCGCTGATCGAAGCATTGCTCGCTTTTACCTGCACATTGAGCTGCGCTGGCGTGGGCCGCGTGTTCACAGTTCCGCTCATACTGATCGGAGTTGGTCCAAGATTGAGGTTCAATTTGGAAATGTTGATTACGTCGGTGTTCAGATTGTCGGCGATGTTATAGTCCGCCTTTATTGGGTACCCAATGTCGACGCCGCGAATGCGAACATTGTTGAGTTGCAGATTGCCGGTGGAGTTCATGTTGCCGTTGTTGTTGCGCACGCTCGCCTCGCCACTGGCGACTGCTTCGTACTGGCTCAATTGCGGCGAATTCAGGAACTTCTGCACGCCTGCCAAGGAGACCTGGTTCAGTTTCAGGCGTCCATCGACCGGCGTCGCCAGCGAATTCTGGTCGTTCATTGGGCCCGCCGTTCCATCGAACTTGACGTACTGATCGCCTTGTCCAGGCAGATGCGCGGCCAGCGCTATATCAAACGGCTTGCCCGGAGCGTAGTTGGAAAGCGCGAGGTCAATGTGATCGTATACCGCACGACTCTGGTGCTTCTGCTCATCTGTGATCGCAACTTGTCCGTTTGTGATCTTCAGCTCAGACAGCGAGAACGCCTGGCCGGAACTCGGCTGGCTGGGTTTAGATTGGTTCGGCGCTGGCTGTGTCGGGCTGGGCTTACTTGATGCTGGTTGATTCGCGCTCGGCTGGCTTGGTGCATTGTTCGAGCTTGGCTGTTGCAGACTCGCGAAATTCCACACTCCCTGCGGATTGCGCACGAGTTCAATTTTGGGATCCACCAGCTCGACCGAGTTCACCTGGACCTCATGGCGTAACAGAGGCAGAAGCTTGGCGCTCACAGCCAACTGTTGCGTGGAGGCAAAAGGATGTCCCGTATTGAACCTTGGATCCTCACCGATTTCCGCGTTCGAGACGCGAATTGAAAATGGAATCAGTTTCAGGCTCATGTCTCCCAGCTTCACCTGCCGGTGGAGCTTCTGCTGGAGTTCAGCCTGGATTTTGTCGTGATACTGATTCACGTTGACCAGCGAAGGTAACGCAAACATCACGATGACAACGAGCAAGACGATGGCAATTAGAACGCCGATTAGCTTACGCATAAGAATCCTCTTTTCTAAGAACCCCGTGCGGAACTCCTCAATCGGGTGGGAAGAACAACGAGACCTGCTGCACGGTAACTCTAAACGAAGGCCTAGGTAATTGGAACTATTAGAGAGCGAGACGGTTGCATGACAAATACAAGGCGAAAAACAACCCGGGGGCAGTCGATTCGGCGACAAATTCATCCAAAGAGCCCGAAAACGGGCGAACACGAAGGCCACGAAGGAGAATGCAAGGTCACAAAGAGTTTCTCCGTGACCTTCTTTTTCTCCTTCCGTGGCCTTCGTGTTCGCCCCTCCTCGCTGTTTTCGATTGCGAGCGTGTGGGAACGCCAACGTACATGTACGACTGCGCATCGTTGTTACGCGCGTAACACATTTCTTTACGAATGATTTGTGATTGGCGGGTCCTGATGCCTACACTCCGACGAGCTATGAAGAAGCCCGCCATTCAAGCGCTATTGCTCGTCGGCCTTATGGCCTTGCCTGCCGCCGCCCAGCAAAGGGTATTCGACTGGGTGCGCGACAACGATGAATCGGTGCGGCTGACGCCGGGGCTTCGACAAAAGACGCATTTGTACAATCCCGGCCAGGGCGGCAATATTAAGCTCGAAGTAACGGCGCAGAAGCCTGTTACGGTCGCGATAGTTCAGCGTCGCGATTGGGACGACGCCACGCAGGATCCGCAGGCGATCTATCGTCCGGCGGTAACGGATCACCTGCAATACCGCTGCGTGCAGGAGCACGTGCTGAGCACTATCTATAGCTGCTACCTTCCGGCTTCGGATGATTCCGTAGCGCTGATCCTTCGCGACGAACGCGCATTCGATCACGCCGTTCTCGCTGGCGTTGGAAACGCGCTAGGTGTTCCGCACGTTGCCGACGCTTTCGGCAGCGCGAACGAGGTTCGACTCCAGTATTACCGCTGGAGCTGCGTGGAAAACTGTTACCCCCCGCAATTCCGCGGCGTCCGGCTGGCAAAAGAAAAATACCAGTTAACCACTGTGCTCAAGGCCTTCAGTCTGCCGTTGCCCGAGCACGATGGTGAACAGGTAGACGTAAAGCTCAAGTCGTCCGTGCCCATGCTGGTAGCGGTGGTTCCATCGGACATAGCGCAACAGCTCTACAGCAAGCCCGAAATGCTGCAGTCTGCGGTTGCCGGAGGAATTTGCCAGCAGCGCGCCGCCCAATCTGTCAACTTCGGATGCGAACTGAATCCAAACGGCGCGGCACAATCGCTGATCCTGATTCCCGAACCAAACGTTAATGTTCCAGCAAAATCCAAGGCTCAGATCGAATTGACTTCCGTGAAGTGCGTGGCCAATTGCCAGGGCTTTGCGAACTAAGCCCTGGCATCCTGGTACGTCTCTTATCCCGCGATCCGGTCGTTCCCTTTCCGCGAATTGTCCCATTCTGAGATAGTGATCGAGTACCATCTTTGACATCAGAGGAAAAATGATTCGTCCTGTGACCCTCGTGTGCAGCATCCTCATGACATTCAGCCTTGTGCTGCTTTCACAGCCTTGCACAGCCCAAGCGTCGAAGAAAGCCAGTCCGGCAACTGCCAAGGAATTGGTTGGCATATGGGTTGGTTTTGATGATGACGACCTTACGTTCACCGGCCTTGACCTTCGGGCCGACTCGACGGGCTACTGTGCTCGTACATCTCCAGTTGACACAATTCTCCACGACTACGGCGTGCAAGTGTACCGAATCAAAAAATGGAGCATCAGCGGCTGGGATCTCACGATCGATGTAGCGCCCGTTACGGCAAATGCAGAAAGCGTGTATCTGAAAGGCCGCGCCAGAGGGATTGCCTCCTTGAAACTAGAAATAGGCGGGGTGAAGGACAAATGGAAAATGGGCATGCTCCTCTCCCCAGAATCTCGGGTAGAAGCTTCTAATCAGGAGACGAAGCACGCGATCGACGAGGCAAAGTAAAGCTAGGAGGTTATTTCGTGTGTGGCTGGCTCAGCCAGCCGAGAATCGCTCAGTTTTGGAGCAAGTCGGCGATGTAGGTCCTCCCACGGGTGTCCGCCTTTCCTGCATCGAGCTGTTCGATCTCGGCGATGAAATTGACGCTCTTTCCGCAGGATTGCTAAACTAACTTCTTGGCCATCAAAGGTTTTCCCTCCTTGGCCGACAATCCAGCAATGAAGGACCGTTCGTGCAGAGTTACACCCGTCATCAACTAAAGGAAGACAAATTTCAGGAAGTAACCCGTGGAGCCCTCGCACAGGCACAGGCGCATCGGCAGCAACTCACATTGCTTGGCATAGTCGTGCTCGTGTTGGTGCTTGCCGGCGGAGCCTATGGCTATTGGCGCAGCCATCAGGACGAGCAGGCCAGTGCAGAGTTGGGTAAGGCTCTGACAACCTATGCCACTCCTATCCGCGCGGCCGGAGCATTGCCGGATCCAAATTTCCCCACCTACGGCAGTACGGCTGAGCGCGACACAGAGGCAGCCAAGCAGTTCCAGGCGGTTGCAGATAAGTTCCCTCGTACCGATTCAGGAAAGAATGCCCTTTATATGGCGGCAGCGGCGGCGCTCGACGGCGGTCAATATGCCGAGGCTGAAAGCAAGTTCAAGAAGGTCGCAGAGACCGGCAACAAAGATTTGGCGGCGTTAGCCAAACTGGGACTAGCTTCGGTGTACGAGGCTACGAATCGGGATCAGGACGCGATCAACATTTACAACGAGCTAATCAAGAAGCCTACCCAATCGGTTTCCGCGCAACGCGCCCAGTTTGCGCTGGCCGACCTGTACGAACACAAGGACCCGGCACAAGCCAAGAGAATCTACGATCAGCTTGCCTTGGATAAATCGCCGACTGTTGCTCAGTTAGCAAAGCAGCGGCAGAGCGCGGTAAAGCAATAAGGCAGCTCAAAGGCAGCAATAAGCGATTAGCAATTAGCGAACCAGGTTTAGTTAATTGCTAATCGCTGACTTTCATTGCTGCTTTTGAAACAAACTCTCCCACTCTTCTGCCTTCGCCAGCGGCTTTGCTGCGATCTTCAGATTCGCTTCCACGTGTTCCTTGCGACGCATTCCCACCAGTGCGCTTGTCACGGCAGGCGCTGAGCGCGCGAATTGAATCGCGGCTTCTGGATCGGTGTCACAATCCATACGTTCGCGAACGACCTCCGGCAGCCGTGATGCAAGTTTCCCCTGTAGCAGGGAGGCACTGGCGAACACGGCCATGCCCAGTTCGCGGGCGGTAGTCAGCAACGAAACCTGCCTCGCTCCAATGTTCTGATTGTCTTTCGTGAAGGCCTCCGGCAGTCCCAGATTGAAAGGCAATTGGATCGCGCGGAAATGGTGTCCATCGCCGCCAACTTCGCGCGCAATGGCCACAATCTGCGCCAAGTCGAGATAGTCTTTCGCACTACGATCCTGGCGGTAGCCGTTCCACGTTGCGGTACCGTAGACACGAATCTTGTTCGCGACCACCTCCCCTTCCAGTGATACAAATGCGCGGCGCAGGCGGTCATGAAACGTGTCGCGCGATACTTCCCCTAGCTGCTGCTCCGGATTGTGAATGTAGAACACATCGATGGTTTCGAGTCCCAGATTCTGCCGCGAACGCTCGAGTTGATTCTTCAGATAGGACGGCGCCATGCAGTGCATTCCCCCAACGAGCTCCTCACGTGGAACGATGCCAGTTTCGATGTATTCCTGGATGAAATAGCGTCGAGGGTCCGCAGGCACAGTGCCGTCGTAGGTCAGATAGCCCGCCTTCGTGCAAATCAGTAACTCGTCGCGTTGCGCGTGCATCTGCTTGATGGCCGCGCCGATGCTGCGTTCAGACCTCTGAAAACGATAGTTGATTGCGGAATCGATGACGTTCACGCCGTTCGCAATCGCCGCCAATACGGCCTCGGTGTAGCGGTGATCGGTAGCGGAGTCGACTTCACCGAGATATGTACCTATGCCCACGGAGGACAGCAAGAGATGACTCAGGTGAGGCACGTGTTCCGGCTGACGGAAGTGTCCGGCGGCGGAGAGTTTCGGAAATCGTGCGGAGAATCGAGCAGTGCCCGAGTGAGAGGCGTGGCCTACAACCATCGTGGCAGTTTAACAAGAGATCGGGTGATCGGAAGAATCGGGTGATCGGGCCATCGGGTGATCGGGTGAAGTAACTGCCTGAATCCAAGAACGCAGCATGCTGCGTTGGCACAAAATTCGTCACACCACTGTGGCACAGTCGCCCTCGGCTGTGGCTCCTCCGAAAGCGAACACAGGCGGGAGCGCCTGTGCCACAAGGTTGCTCTTCGGAATTTATCGATTCAACACAAAGTTCACCGTGATCGTGGACTGCACGACTATCGGTTCCTGATTCAGCAAGAACGGACGATACTGCCATTGTTCCACGGCAACCATCGCTGGCCTCACGAGCAGCGGTGGACCACTAACAGCTTGCACATGCTCTACTCGACCGTCTTTGCCAACCGTCGCGAGCAACACCACCGCCCCTTCGACTCGCAGCTGCTTTGCAATGATCGGATACTCGGGAATTACTTTGTGGATGAGCCCGCCTAACTGCATTTCGGAGACGCGGGGCGGCTTGGTCGGATGTGGCTGCGTCACCGTAATCATCGACGGACCGCTGCTGATGATATTCGTGATCGGAATCGCGTTGGCACAGTTAGACTCGCAAGGTGGACCAGTAGAGATCCACCCGCTCGGCGGTCCTACTTGCTCGTCATTATGTGTCGTTGTTGGATGACTCGTGAACGTGAGCCGAACCGTCTCAGTCGGAGAAGCAATGCTTGGACTACTGGTCGTTGTTCGTTCCATAGTGGGCGGCTGCTGCACGCTCGTCATCTGGATACTTGGTGGTAGCGGAACGAATTGCAGACGTTCCAGGTGAAACAACGGAATGGCAAGAGCGACGGCCAGGGCCAGGCTCTGTAAAAGCACAGAAGCGAATTTGCTCCAGGCGGCGCGGTGAGCTGGGTGGGGGGCCGATTCCAACAAACTATCAGCAAACATGACTTCTCCCTCCCATATGGGATAAGGAGACTGACACCGCGGGAAAGACTCTCGGTGCCTGATCAACGCAAAAATAAAAGCCGCTCGTGGGAGCGGCTTTCCGGGAAACCTGGAACTAAAATTCCTATTTTGGTGTCGTGCCGGTCGAAGCCGGCTTAGGCGCAGCGGGGAGCGGAGTCGTGCGGTGCGGAACCGGGTTACTGGCAGGCGGCGTTGATGTCGCTGCCTTCGGCGCAGGAGCCGCAACGCCGGAGACAGTGTTATAGGCGTCGATGACTGGCTTGGTGATATCCACTGACGGCGCCGCCCACAGCACCGGGCTCTGCTGCGACGAGACGTCGATCACAACTGCATAGCCGTTCTGTTTGGCGTAGTTATCGAGCGACTGCATAAGCTTGCCGCCGATACGCTGCGCGATCTCATTCGATTGCGTCTGGTATTCATTCTGCGCGTCTTCGAGGTTGCGCTGCAGAATCTTCTGCTTGGATTCAATGGCTTGCACACGCTTGCTGCGCTCATCGTCGTTCAGCTTGTCGGTCTGCGCAGCGAGCTGTTTCTTCAGGTTGTCGACTTCGTCGCTCAGGCTCTTGAGCTCGATCTGCTTGGGCTCGAACTTCTTCTGCAGAGCATCCAGATCACGCTGGCCTTCGTTGGTGTTAGCAATTGCGGCCTGGATGTTGACGATCGCTACCTTATTAGGGCCGGCAATCACGGAATTCGTGCTGGTGGAAGGGGCTGCGTTGGTTGCGGCTGCCGCGGTTTGCGCCACAGCTCCGGCTGAAAGCAGGGCCGCGACCGAGAGGGTTGAAACAATCTTGCGTGTCATATTGTTGCGCTTAAAAACTCCTTGATTCCGTTCGGGATCGGCCCCGGGTGTCACCTATTGATGCCGTGGACGGGCGAATACTGCCGTATTCCTAGCATTCCGGCTGACGCTCGCCGGCCCCTTGCGAGGTTTTCCTGGCGGGGTACGGATTCTCGCATTATAGGAGTACCGCGCGCAGAAAAGCAACGAAGTGCAAGTAATCAATCGTTAATGACCACCGTCGAAATCTCTTGTGTTTGCAGTGGGATAATCCGGCTCAGGTGAACGCTTCCACAGGGTTACGGAGCGCACCTGAGGCGGGTCATTTTGCGCATGGGGAAACGCCTTAGAAAACTAAGGAGAAACACTCAACGGCAATCAAGTCGGAGCTGTGAACCGGCAGAGGCACGTTACCAGAGGCCATCCAGAGGGCAAAAAGCCTCTTCTCTGGTATAATCCAAGCGCGTTAGATGCACTTGGTTGTGAGCGGTCCGCGCCTCAAAGCTGGTCCTGCCTGCAGTATCTTCCGATTGACATCTCAGCGTAATTCACAAGATTAAAGGATTAGAGCAACGTATGGAACAAGGCACAGTAAAGTGGTTCAACGACGCGAAGGGGTACGGATTCATCAGCCGCCAAAACGGTGAAGATGTCTTCGTGCACTTTTCGGCAATTCAGGCCAACGGTTTCCGCAGCCTGAAAGAAGGTCAGCCGGTGCAGTTTACCGTCGTAAAGGGACCCAAAGGTTGGCAGGCAGAGAGCGTCCAACCGCTCTAATCCTGAAATACCGAACGACCAAAGGCGGCCGAAAGGCCGCCTTTTAGTTTTTGGAAGCGCCAGCGATAAGCGATTAGCGATAACCAATTAGCTGAATTAGGGCCATTTAAGAGGCACTTCGAAGCTACCTTTGTGCTCTTTGTGACCTCCGTGCTCACTTCCCGGTTTGCCGAATCTGCCAAAATTCCCTTACACTAGAAGTTCCCGGTAAACTCGCGGAGAGGCTCCGTGTGCCCCGGTGATCCAAAGGAAGGCTTTAAGTGAAGGAAAAGATTCATCCCGCATACAACGAAATCCGCGTAATGTGCGCTTGCGGGAACTCATTTACCACCCGATCCACGCATAAGGGCGATATCCACCTGGAAATCTGCTCGAATTGCCACCCGTTTTTCACCGGCAAACAGAAGCTGGTCGACACCGCTGGACGCGTCGAACGGTTCCGCCGCAAGTACGCAAAAGCCGGCGAAGCGGCCAAAACGGGCACCAAATAGGGCTCGGAAATCGCGGTTTTGCGCCATCAGCCCTCGCTTCGGCGAGGGCTTTTTGGTGCTTAAATGCTGTGCTAAGCACGATCAGCCGCGCCAAACGACGCGCGATCGGAACAGTCGGCGACAGTCGGCGGGGCCTTCGGTGGCACCTGCGGGGCTTGTTATGCAGCCTTACAATCATTAATAAATGCGCAAAGGTTGGGACAATCCGCACTCGCACACCATGCCTGAGGACGTTTGTGTCCCTTCCGAGGTGCAGATTGGCAACGTTCGCGTCGCGCCAGCCACGGTTCTAGCGCCAATGGCGGGCGTTACCGACACGGTCTTCCGCCGCTTTATCCGCAATGCCAGCGTGTTTTCACGGCCTAAGAGCCCACAAAATCCGCCTTCGGCGCAGCAATCAAAGGCTTTGCAGGCAAACTTTGAGGCTCCATTGCGCAGTTTTGAGGCACAACAGCACAATTTTGGGGCGCCCCAGCACCATTCGGGAGCACAAATTGAGGCTCTGGAACTCAATTTTGAGGCACCAGAGCGCCAGTCCGGAGCAAGAATCGAGGCTCCAGAACGCGATTTTGAGGCGCAAGTCGCCGCAGAAATCTCCAACTTCCAATCCGGCTGCGGACTCATCATGACCGAGTTCACCTCCGCCGACGGACTAGCGCGCTGCCGCGAATCCCGCCGCAAGCGCTACCTGACCTTCTATGAGGACGAGCATCCAATCTCCGCCCAGCTCTTCGGCTCCGACCCAAACGTCGTCGCTGACGCCGCCCGCGTGGTCGAAGACCTCGGCTTCGATCTGGTCGATCTCAACCTCGGATGCCCCGCCAAGCGCGTCGTGAAGTGCAACGGCGGATCAGGACTGCTGCGCGATCTTCCGCATATTCAACGTATCTTCGAAGCTGTCCGCGCCGCCGTGAAGATTCCCTTCACGGTCAAGTTCCGCATGGGATGGTCCGACGCCGAGATCGTCTGCGTCGAACTAGCCAAGCTAGCCGAAAACTGCGGACTCAACGGAGTCGCCCTGCACGCCCGCACCCGCGAGCAAGGCTACAGCGGCAACGCCCGCTGGGAGTACATCGGCGCAGTCAAGAACGCGGTGAGTATTCCCGTAATGGGCAATGGCGATATCCGCAGCCCCGAAGACGCCGCCACCATGATCGCCCAAACCGGATGCGATGCAGTAATGATCGGCCGCACCGCGCCCTCGAACCCCTGGATCTTCCGCCAGATCGCCGAGTACACCGCCTCAAAGCAGGCCACCGGAGTAGGCACTTACACGCAGCCGACCGAAGAAGATCGCTATCAAATGATTCACACGTACTTCGCCATGCTGATCGAAGAAGAGCTACCCGAGGCGGTCGGCAAGATGAAGCAGTTCGCCTCGTGGTTCACGCACGGAGTAACCAACGGCAGTCATCTGCGCAAAGCCGTGTATGAGGCGAAGTCAGCGAACGAAGTGCTCTCCCGCGTGGACGAATTTTTCGAGAAGCATCTCGCGGCCGAGGCGGTTTCTTAACCACTGAGACACCCAGTCACGGAGAAAGCAAAGACATGTCGCCATCGTCAATACTCCCCCGGCCGTGTTTTGCTCGCGAACTGCTCTGCTGCCTTGGATCAGAACTCCTTACGTGCGACGAGCAATCAGAAAACTGACAAGAATGGAAGCACGAACAAACACACGACCGAGGCTGGGGTCCCCAGCAGACGCCGGTGTTGCGGCTGTTGGGGTGGAGGTAGCCGGTGGGTGAAGGGAGGGCCTGAACTGCGTAATTTTCCTAAAATCGCTCAGTTATCAGGCTTCCCCTTTTGGTCCATCGAGCGCGAGGGGGGCCCTGGATAGCTCGTTTGCGGGCTCAATCTGGGGATCTCCATCATCCTCAAAATCCAGTCTCAGCTGATCTGGATTATGGGCTGAGTGCTCTTGATCGACCCAATAGGCAAACGCACACAGCAACACGAAGCCGACAAGCAATGGAAAGCATGTGTAACTCACGTTTTCCAGGGTAATAACGCGCTGGTATCGATAGCTAGGGTAGAGGACTGATTCGGAGTGACCGTTAAATAATGCGGCCAACCCTGGCAGGATGATCAGGGTAGTCGCCACGAAGGCAAAGCGAACGATTAACTCGGCTGCAGTAACGGCAATAATGAGGATTTTTGCATCGCCCCGCACGATACATCGACGGAGAGCTTCGACATATGGAGATATTATTCTGCCCAATTTAAGCCTCGATAGGCAGGCAAGGATACCATCTCTCCGACAGGCTTTCGGGCTGTCCCGTTTTTGCCCGCCGAACTACTGCAATGGCGGATCCTGAGCCGTCGCTGCCCGGTTCTCCTGTGTGAAACGGATTACGCCACTTTCGTCCGTGAAGAAGCTTCGCGGAGTTGCGGTCATGTCCGGTTCCTCCGCGTCTTGCTGGGCTGTCAGCAGCGTCACTCCTTCGACGCCTGCTGTGTGCAGGAAATCTAGAACTCTTACCACGCTCGCGTAAGGAGTGCGCGCGTCTGCCTTGATGTAGACGGTCTTCTCTGCCCGGTTGGACAGGGCCGTCTTCAACTTCGCCGGCAGTTCAGTCGTACTGATCGGATTTACTCCGAGGTGCACGCTGCCGTCATGCCTGACCGTCACGACGAGCGCATCCTCTTTATCCGCTTTCAGGACCGATACTGCATTACTCGTGACCGGCAACTGTACGCTGATCCCCTTTTGCATCGGCGTAGCCGGGTCGCCGCAGGCTTCGTTTGGCGGACAGCTTGGTGCCTCCGAAGGGACTGGAAATGCACGTTGTTGCCCCGCGGCCGGCTCGGAGCTCGGCCAATCTGTATTGATCGAATTTCCCGGCCACAGCGGATGTATGTATGCGCTTAAGACAATTTGCAGGACAGACAGGATGCTTCCTATGTCGGGAACACGCTGATTCGGGCGACGAGTGCTACAGTTCTGTCTGTCCTGTTTCTTGGAAACGAAATCTCGAAATCGAGACGTCATGACCCCGCCCTTGAAAACCGCAAGGATGCGGCACCCGACTTCCTTGAAGTTCCAAAGTGAAACAGACAAGAACAGGCTGGGTCACCCGCCTGGTTTCTTAACCGCAGAAGCGCGGAGAATGCCCAAGCTGAGTGGCGGATGCTGCTACTGAAAGCCGTTTGGTGGCGGCGCCGTAAGTTTCGTATTGGGAAGCGCAAATTAGACAGTCTGAGCCGGCGAGGGACAATCAGAAATTCTCTAGCTGCCACACATTTTTCGTGCCGCCTGCCTGTGCAATTGCCAGCATCTGTCCATCGGGCGATGGAATCGCGCCCCAGATTTCGGGATTGCTGGAACGGAGCAGAACAGTCGCTCTGCCATCCAGGGTGATCCTCAACAATGCGCTGTCGCGATCAAACTTGTGCCAACCGACCAGCAGGCTCTTTCCGTCTGGGAACCAATCGGCCCCCATCAATCCGCTCCATCCTTTTATCGTCAAGTCACGCGCTTCGCCTGTGGTTGTGGAACGGAATCGGATTGTTTCTGTGTTGGGGCCAAACAGAACGATGGCTCGTTGCGAACCGTCTGGAGACAAGCTCCAATTACAGTCGGGATCGATTTGAGGTGGGTCTTCAGTTCTCCCGCTCCTCGCATCGAAGCGAAACGTTGCCGAGGCTTGTCCCTTCATCACGCTGTACAAACAGATCGTCGACGGAGACTGCGCACACTGCAGGTTCCAGATTCCCAGGTCTTTCAGTACCAGGCGCGGCGTTCCTCCGGTTATGGGAATCGCAAAAATCGACGACGGAGCTTCAGGATTAGCCGGCTTAGGAGTGGAGAGATACAGGATCTCGGTACCGTCGGGCGACAATCTGGCTTCGACGAGATGCCCTGAACCGGCAGCCAGGCTTTCCGGTAGAGACCGATTGATCGCCTGTTTGAAGAGCTCTCGCATTCCGTTTCGGTCCGAACTAAACAAGACTGCCTTGCCATCCGGTGTCCACGACCAAGGAAGGTTCTCGCTCTGGTGGAGAGTCAGGCGCCTGGTCTCAAGCAGGTGCGTACCATCTGCCGACAGCTTGCCGATGTAAACGCTCGGCTGCTGATCGCCTCTCAGGAAGATCACGGCTTTGCCATCGGCACTCGCAGTAACTTGAGAAATCCAGCCGTGTGCCCCAGCGACCCGCTTTGGGCTTGAGGCAAGTCGCCTGGATTGCTTCAGCGAGACCACCCATAAGTCTGAGCCTTGTTGACGGTCAATGGATCCGCGCGCGTAGAGCAAGCGGCCATCTTTCAACCAATGCAGCGCAGGACTTAAAGCCGATTCGGAAAACAGGGTCTCGGCCCTTGCCTTTTGCCATTCATTGATCTCGACGGAACTGGTGCGTGCGTTGAACGCCCACTTGGTCCTGATGTAGGCGATGCGCTCACCGTCTGGGGACCACGTTGGCGCTCCCACGTCGGAGCCATCGCCGTTATCGCCCGCAACCTTGACCAGCTCGGTTCCGTCGGAACGCATCACCCACACTTCTCGACCATACATACCCCAGTACGCGAGGTCGCCACGGCGGAATGCAATGTGGGCCCCGTCTGGCGAGACGGACCCTCCGGTAGCGTCGTCGACGAGAAGGCGAGGAGCGCCTTCGAAAACCGAGAGACTCCAGAGGCCGGCTTTCCCATTTTGGTTCTCGCGAGAGACGAGCAAATGCGTTCCGTCAGCAAACCAGTCATGTACGCGTGCCGAAAAGCTGGGTGGTAATGGCACAGGATGGACCTCGCCGGTGCGAATCACTTTCAGGAAAACGCCTGTGTTATCGCTGTAAGCGAGATACTTACCATCGGGAGAGATGGCTGCACTGTTTACGCTGTTTTCCGACGAGTTTGCGGTCAGTTGGCGTTCGATGAGTTCGGCGGGCCGCGCAAGAAATGGCGATAGCATCCAGATAAGAACAGCAATCGCGATCAACGAGACGAACGCGATGGCGGTCCGCGGCCGCAGGAAGAATGATTTGTCTCGATGTGGGACGACAGCGATTGCGATTTCGCTTGTGGCGACGCAACTGTTGACCGGCGCAATAAACCGGTAGCCGCGCCGCGACAGCGTTTCCACAAAACGGGGGTTCTCGGCGGAATCCTGTAGCGCGTCCCGCAACCTCTTTGTGGCAGCGTTGATACTGTGGTCGAAGTCCACAAAAGTATCCGCCGGCCAGAGCCTCTCCCGCAGTTCCTCCCGAGTGACGATCTTTCCGGGGCGTTCCAACAACATGGCCAAAATCTGAAAAGGCTGCTCCTGCAGCCTCACCTTCGAGCCGTTGCGGCGCAGCTCCCCCGCACGGAGATCCACCTCGAACACACCGAAGCGGACCACCGCAAGTTCGTGACTCGCTGACGTTGCCATGTCTCCTCAGATGGGAAAGGCAGTGTAGCACTCATTCATCTCGTCCCAGCCGTTGGATCCTTGGCCAGTTCTCAATTCGGGTCCGTGACTTTCTGCCCCGTAGGTGTCGACAAGATGAAGCAGTTTGCGTCCTGGTTCACCCACGGGGTAACCAACGGCAGCCACCTACGCAAAGCCGCGTATGAGACGAAATCAGCGAACGAAGTGCTCTCCGCCTGAACGAATTTTTCGAGAAGCACTGCTTCGCGTTCACTGCCCAGTTAACGGCACCAGGCATCCGTGAGCAATCTTCCTTATAAGTTGTTAGCGTTTTTGCTGCCCTCTGAATGTTGGATCTCGTGATGAATCAAGCCATTACGAACCTCGACAACTTTGCGGTACGGATGGTGATAGAGCTTTGCCCTTTGTAGGCAACGAAGCCCAGTTTCCGGAAGCGATTCATAAAAAAGTTGATTCGGGATCGGGTTGCGCCAACCATTTCCGCCAAAATCTCCTGACTGATCTTGGGGATCACTGCCTCGGGTTTGCCTCCGTTGCCGAAAGTACCTAGTAACAGAAGGGTTCGGGCCAGCCGTTTTTCAGTGGAACTGAGAAGGTGATCCATTATGACTTCTTGGTATCCCGTGATGCGGGCCAGTAAGTAGTCGAGAAAGAATCCCGCAAAAGTCTTTTCATTTTGGATCGCACGCAACATCTCGTTTCGCTCAATCTTGAGTATTGTGCAATCTGTAAGCGTCCTGGCTGACGCAGTGCTCCGGGGCCGATCTGCCGCTATGCATTCCTTGCCTGCA
This sequence comes from Terriglobales bacterium, assembly GCA_035567895.1. Taxonomy (NCBI): domain Bacteria; kingdom Pseudomonadati; phylum Acidobacteriota; class Terriglobia; order Terriglobales; species Terriglobales bacterium. Next base: position 40,616 of record DATMPC010000045.1, read on the forward strand.
AAATTCCCCGGGCCGAGCAGGGCAATTGTGCTTTCTTTGCCCTGAGAGTCTACGGTGAGCTTCACCGCGCCCGCCTGGATATAGAAGACAGCATTAATCCGTTTGCCTTGCTCAAAGAGCACCTGTTTTTCCGGGGCATACACAATCGTCCTGCCCGGGCCGGCTTTGGAGAGATAAGTCTTGAGGTGAAAGAGCGGTTTTTTCTTCTGAGCCTTGCGCAACTCCTCTGTCTGCCTCCGCTCGCTGGCGTCCATGAGGCAGCCATAGATCTCGGCCAGCTCGCCGCGTTCGTCGAAGGTTCCGGCGGCGCCCTCCACCGCGTGGACCAAGGTTCCGTCCTGGCGCCGGAGTTCAGCCTCGTTGTATTCGAGCCGCCCCTTCTCCCTGAGGAGCTCCAGGAATGCCTCTCGCGACGCGTGGTCGGGATAGAGCGAGACCAGATCAACTTTCATCGCCTCTTCCACCGAGGCAAAACCGAGCATGCGCGCGAAGGCTGAATTGCATGTGGTCAACTTTCCATCGGGGCTTGCGACGTAGCTGCCCGCCGGATTCGCCTCAAAAAAGCGCCGGGTTTTCTCGTCGCTTCGGCGCCGCGCATCCTCCGCTTGCTTGCGCTTGGTGATGTCACGAATGTTGCATTGGATAACCCTCGTGCCATTCGATCCATAGACATTGCTGACAAATTCCACGGCAACGGAGCGGCCGTCTTTGGTTTCAAGCGGGAGAGACTCATAGCGGATATATTCTTTTTCTTGCAACTCCAGAAAAGCCAGCTTGCTTTCCTTCGTGTCTTTGAACGGCCCAATCTCCCAAAGCGGCATCCCAACAAACTCGTCATAAGAGTAGCCCAGCAAATTAATCAGGAATGGGTTAACGTCTGTTATCCGTCCTGTCTGCGCATCGAGAATCAGGATGCCATCTTGGGCGGCTTCGAACAGTCGACGATATCTCAGCTCCGAAGCTCGTAACCCCTCTTCGGAGTGCTTGAGTTCCGTCTCTTCCTGCATGGCTTACCTCGTCATAGCCTTTCAGGCCCGAGCCCTCTCAACCATTCCCCTAAATGCTGCAGACACGACGCCAGGCCTCATCTTGTCCTGCCGAGAGATACCGGTCTAGCGATTTGGAAACAGCCAGAGCGAAAACCCCTGGTGGGCTAATAACTGCTGGTTTTAGCGAGATTCAGAACACTGGGTGTAGTAGTAGGCGATGCAACTCTTGTCTCGTCTCCCAGGCCAGTATCAAGCTTCAGGCGTCTTAACACTGGTCAAATCTGAACACTGGTTAAAAGGGATCAAACAAAGGAAAGTCGGAGTTTCCCCGGTGCGAGAGCAATCCTGGCTACGATGGGAGAGGCGTCGGAGAAGACGCCTGGATGGTATTGGAGACCACTCGGCTTTCCAAAACGAATTTCACACATGGGCATTCGGGGAGCTAGCATCGGCTACCGCAGCGGTGCTGAGAGCATTCCTGCCCACGACGCGTAGACTATCCTGCCGCCTTTTCCACCAGTATCCCCGTCTTTAATTCTTAGGGGAAGCTACTGAAAGCGAAAAGTCAATGATGTAGCGCACTGCCCTCCCCACGACGCGTAGACGATCCTGCCGCCTTTTCCACCAGTATCTCCGTCTTTTTCTTAGGGGAAGCTACTGAAAGCGAAAAATCAATGATGTATCGCACTCCAGTGAGGCAGAAGATGCAGGGCGTTTCCATCACGGTCCCGTTAACCTCTGACGACACGTTTAGCGGAAATGAGCGCAAACACTCGGTGCACGTCAGCACGATATACGGTATGCCTCTGGCGTCCTTGCCGTTTTGAGGAACCCACACGGGAGCGGACTCCCTGCTATGCGCGATGGCCCGCGCAGCCGAAGTTCGAAGTAAGCCGGCAACCAGTTGCGGCAGTGTGTGCGGACTGTTGGTGCCTTTAGCGTAGAAAGCATCGGCGATCACTCCTCCGGGCACTGCATCCCCAGCCTGATACGCGCCACTCATGGCGACAACCAACACTTGGGGAAAGCGACGGCGAACCACGGAGAGAAACTCGAATCCCGACATTTGCGGCAGGTTCAGATCGGAAACGATGAGTGCAGGAACCCTACTTTTCATTTCTAAAAGCGCATCGAAACCGTCTTCCGCGGTAGAAACTTCGTATCCTTTATCCGCCAGCAGCATCGCGACGGTCGTGCGAATACTCGGGTCGTCATCGACGACCAGGATGCGGCGTTTTGAAGCGTCAGACATAAGTCAATCCTCACTACACAAGCGCGCGACAGTGGCAACAAAAAGAGAGTCTCATATTGTGTAGTCTTGGAAATCTGTCAAATATGACATTCAGGAATGTCATTTTGTGTAGTCTTGGCGATCTGTCAAATATGACATTCAGGAATGTTCATATTTTGTAGTCTTGCAATCTGTCAACTTTGACATTCAGGAATGTTCATCTTGCAAGCGCTCTTGACCTCTAGTCATGAAGAACAACATTCAAGAGGGAACTGTGAATTCGCAGAGAGCCGTTGTACTCAATGAATCCCAGCTTGCGGAAGCGGTTCATAAAGAAGCTGACTCGGGACCGGGTGGCGCCAATCATCTCCGCTAACATTTCCTGGCTGATCTTTGGGATCACTGCCTCCGGCTTGCCTTCCTTGCCGAAGTTGGCCAGCAGGAGAAGCGCCCGGGCTAACCGTTTTTCGCTGGAATTGAAGAGCTGGTCGATCAGGTCTTCCTGGATCCTGGTGTTCCGGGCAAGCAGGTAAGCGACAAAGACGTCAGAAAAGACGTGCTCCTCGTGAATCACGCGCATCATCTCTTTCCGTTCGATCCGCAGCACGGCACAGTTGGTCATCGCCGTGGCGGATGCCATACGCAGCGATTGAACGCCTGCAATGCAGTCCTCGCCAATGAAGTCTCCGGGACCAAACAGTGAGATGGTTGCTTCTTTGCCTTCTCGCGAAACTACCGAGAGCTTGGCCCTGCCCGTCTGTATGTAAAAGACCGCGTCTCCTGCATCGCCCTGGGAAAAGATCCTCTTTTTTCTCGCGATTTCAACGATCGTCCGGCCCATCCCGGAATGGGAAAGAAAGACCTCGGGGCGAAATCGTTTTAGCCCAGCTGATTGCATATTTGGTTCTCTTTTCTTCGAATGCCCTTTACGAACGGAAGACGCAAGGGTTTTTGGAAGAGTCGCGCAACCGTTCGCGGATCATTGGGTTCAGACTTTTGATTTGGGCGTGCTCGTCTCTGCCACTCGTTGTTTGGTTTTCTTCTTGTCTTTCTGACGGCCTCTATGATTTTCATTTCCATCCACTACCTGCTCGGGAAGGATCTTCTTTAATTCTTCTAGCTTCACCTTCTCAAACCGGATCTTTGGATCGGTCATTGTTTTCTGCCTCTGTTCAAAAGTTAACAGCGATTGCTGCATACGGGGAGACTCTTTAACTTGGCGCGTTGTTTCGGCAGCGTTTGCAAATGCGTCATTTATATAGCACTTAGCTTGACGATAACTAGGGGGTGAGGCGCTTTAGCGGTATGTTTGCGAAACGCTCTACAGGTTATGGTTAGGTTTTGGTATGATTCGTTAGGTTAGTGTCAGGTTAGCGATTCGAACATCGCGATTGGAATTGCCGTGAACGCAAGGAAATCAAAACGTCGCTTCGCCACGATGGCGCAGACAGATGTGCCTAAGGGACGAAACGGTAAGCACAAAGAGATTGTCACAGCGATTATTGCCGAGCTTGACCGTTTGGAAGATGGCGCCGCGCTCAAGGTAGCGCTGTTGGAACTGGACGACACCAAAGAGAATGTCCGTTCCGCGCTGAACCGCGCAACCCGCAAACTGAATAGGCATGTAGCGACCGCTGCGGATGCGCAGTTTCTCTACGTTTGGAACGTTATTAATTAACTGTGACTAGCGGCGCGCATGCCGCCGGCGGAATACTTTCGCATCCTCCGGAGAGCCCATTTGCATTTCGCCCTGAGGGATTAGGGTTACGCGACCCTCGCACTTTCAACCCCTATTCAGCCACTTCTGTGATCTTGTATTCCTTGAGCCGCGGGAATGCTTTCTGGACATCTGTCCAGGCTAGGCGGATCGTCTCCGCTTCGCTCTTGCCGACATAGCGGTAGAAGTCGATTGCCTTCTGTTTCGCTCGCTCTTCCTCAACGGTGAGTTGTGCCAGCTTTTTATTCATTAGGATTCCTATCTAAGCTCATGGTTCCCGATCTGGTCGCTGAGGCAGAGTGTGCACCTACATCCGGCGACTACTTCCTCAAGGTTTCCTGCTCTGCTGCTCATTGAGAATCTGGTCAGCAAGGTCCAGGTAGTGCGCGTCAGGCACGCTCCAGTTTCGTGCTGTCCTACGGACGCGAGTTTCGAGGGATACTCGAAAGTGTTGTCGTGCACTGTTGAATGAACCTCTGAATCGCGACTCATGAGCTCTCTGACTCGTGGAGCTCTTATATCTTGCCGTCATTCTACCCCCCGATTTCCCTATGGATCCATCACACGCTGATTCGGAGGCGCGCACTGTTCACAACTGCTCAGCAAACTGTTCGGGCGCGCCTTATAAAAGAAACACTGCTCGAGATCTTTGCCTTGTGGAGGGCGGTATTTTGCGCAGCCGTAGGGAAGTTTGTTGCAAGGGGCAAAATCAATGAAGACACGCAGCAGAGTGGCTGCCCGGCCGGCAGCACTGGAACGACGAGGGTTGGAGAGTTCTCGGAAACGATCGGCCGCATCGCTGCGGGAACACAATGATGTGAAGAGTCGGCCGGCCGCGAAGAGGACACGCGGCTCAGGAGCGAGCCCACCGGCCCTATTGCCGCAGGTGGAAGCCTGGATCACAGCCTGTAGTGCGCATCCATAGCCCGCGCACTCCGACGTTTTTGTCGAAAATGAGCAGAACAGGCCAGAACTGCTGCTTCGTACTTAGTAGTCTTCAGACATGACAATGCAACAGATCCCCCGCAGTTTGGAAGATTCGGCCCTTAAGACGGAAGATCCAGAGATGACCATAGAACTGCGAGCGCAGTCGGTATTCCTGACGGAGCGTACTCCACGCACACTCTTTGGGAGCAATCCACTGAGGGCGAGTAGTTTAGTAGGAATTAGATACGTTCCCCTGCGCACACTTCGTCGTGGCAGTCGGCGATAACTGATCGCCCTGCGGCAGGATGGCGAGCGGGCCTCACCTGGGCGGCAATTCCGCGCCCTGTTCCTGCTTTTGGGTTGCCAGTTCATTAGCAAATTGATTTATCAAGTTGGCCTGGCCTGCAATGAGCACATCATCTTCCGGCGCCGGAAGCTGGCCTATGGCGCGGTCGACTGCGCGCATCAGATCGTCGGATGCAAGCGAGTACTCCTGATTATCAATGCGCAGTCTTACAAAGCTCAAAAACCTCGGATGCGTCTTGATCTCAATCTTCCGCGCGCCCGTGTACTTCACGCCGTTCATCTCATAAATTGTCACGGTACTTGTAATTTCAGGGCGCATCAGCCCTCCAATCCTTATCGACCAGACCAGAACTTTCCCCAATCGGGTCGTCCTATGCCGGCAATTCCCGGTAAAACAGACTCGCTCTCGGGAGTCCGAATTTATGCGCGTCGACCGCTCAGCAGGTTGACGACCAGGACTACCAACGCAACAATCAGCAGCAAATGAATCAATCCCCCGGCTACATGGAAGCTGAAGCCCAGGAGCCAGAGGATGAGAAGAATGACGAAAATGGTCCAAAGCATTGTGGTGTCTCCAGTGCGTATGTCGAAAAGCCTGGGATGCTGTCGGGTGCTCGCAAGGCGCACCCGACGGGTATTGGTTATGACTTGCGTTTGGCTTGAGCTTGGGCGCCGCCCACTGCGGTCAAGAAAATGTGGGCTGACGCGGGCACACGCACTCGGCCTGTCAGTACTGCCTCGGTGTTAGCTTTGCTCCCGTAAATGGCGCGTGTGGAATCGTCGTCGCGCCGCACCGATGCGCCTTCCAAGGTAGCTCCAGCGAATGCACCTTTTGCGCGGGAGTAGGTCAGGATCTCGGTATCCAGCTTCCAGTCTGTATTGGCGGATGCATGCCGTCCCACAGGTCCGGCAGCAGCCGAGGCATCGCCGCCGATCTCGAACTTACTCGCAATCAGGCGCTGCATGCCCTTTTCGTTCAGGATCATGACCAGATCCACTGCCTCGACTCCAATTTGTGCGCCAAAGCTCCCACCACCCACGGTAAAGAATGCGGGCGCGCTCCAGCCCTTAGCAGTACGGCAAGTAGCCACTCCCTTGCCCTGTTTGGCGCCGACGATAAAACCACCCTTCATCATGTGGGGGACAACCGCAACGCAACGGGCGCTTTCAAGTACTTCTTCGGGAATTCCCTGATCGGGAGCAGCAAGAATTTCATGCAGCACCTGGGCTGCGTTGTCCATTCGATCGACGGCATCTTTTCGCGCCGATCCAGCCCACGATAAGTTAGCAAAGCCCAACACTACTGCGAGCAACAAAAGTTTCTTCACGATTACAGCCTCCATAACGCGCTTAACTTCGAGTAGAGTTTCAGGCGTGACCATAGCGCGACGACAACAACGCTAACAGCAGCAGTGGTTGTAGTCTGGTCAAAACCGCTCTAGTTTCGACTCCATCTCGGGAGTGATCGGCGTGGTCTCTTTCGATCCGCATGATAGGCGCAGCTTTGATTTGACTCAGATTCGATGCGCGCGCACAACAAACCTCTTCGGTGCTGGACCGACAAAATAAACTTCCCTTGACCGCGGACACGGTTCGCGACCAGCGGCAAAAGCTTCAAGGCCCAGACAGAGAGCCTGTCGGAGAGAACGATTCCCGAACCAGGAATCAATCTGTTTCTTGGAAACAAAATCACGAAATTGAGACGTTTGAAAACCGCAAGGATGGGGCGCCCGATTCCCTTGAAGTTCCAAAGTGAAACAGGCAAGAACAGGCTGGGCCATCCGCCTCTACCCAGCTGCGCTCATCGGCCTGACGGCATGTGCGTGGGCTAATTGATCGGAAAAGCTGGCCATCGTCTGCTTGAGTTGCGAGTCCACTTCGTCTGCGATGGTCATCACATCCGTGAGCACGAGGGACAAATCCAGAGAGCTCAGATTAGTGCGCAGGGTTTTGAATATGCAGACTTGAAGGATTCGCGACTCCTCTACGAGCATCGTCGCAGTGTAGCCCTGTTCACTACGCACCCTTCCATGAGCAAGAGCGGCCAGGGAAACCTTTGCCTTACCTTCATCCACGTGAGGCGCTCGCAGTCTTTGAACGAGTTCCCTGAGTAAAGTCGGTAGATGGCCGGTTCGTCCTTCATTACTGAGTGGGATGCTCACCAGGTCTTTGCTGCCGTTGACGCGAGCCATCCAGTCCGAGATGGTGTTCGATGAATACCGTTCTAAGACGGTCGCCACCGGTTCAGGAACTCTCACATCATGATGTTTCGGTTCGCGGAGTCTGTTCTTCAGCAATGTGACAACGTGTTCAGGCGCGACCGGAGTCATGAGGATCTCGTCGGCTTGCGGAAGAAGCGCGGAAATAGACTCCCTCAAGGCTGGATACTGGCTCATGATCACGGTGATAGCGTCCGGATGAAAGTGCCGCATTGTGTTTACCAATGTGAATCCATCGCCGGGTGCGGGAATGTGAAGATCACAAACCAGCGCGGAAAAGTTTTGGGCGGTGAGAAGAATTACGGCTTGCTTGACAGTGGATGTCGCAACCACTTCGAAACTGCTCCTTTTGAATGCACTGTCCAGAGCACTTGGACCAGACGAATCGGATTGTACGAGGAGGATTCTAGGTGGAGCGGCCTTCTGAGTTGGGGGGGCGGTGATTTTTGAGTGTGTCACAGCGGCGTCCTTCGTGCCAGCTCTAAATGTAGGCTTTTCACGATTGGGAATCTGAGCAATATGGAGCAACTCTGTTGATTCCAGAATGCCGGCTAAGCCGCGATCCTGAGTTTCGCGGCAGCCAACAGATTTGAGACATCCCGCAGCGTCGTCAGCAACCGTGACGCCAGGTAATCGCATTGAGGTTTGCTGATATTCGGTTGTTGCATCTGCAGACATTCCTGCTGCGCATCGTGCAGACGGATCGCCACTCCCTTGGGAAGAAGACCTTCGTGTGGCAGGAGGGAAGAAACGCACTTCAGATAGGAGATGCTCAGCACTTCGTTGGACGGCGCAATGTCACAGGTTAGGAGTTGAGATATGTTAGACAATTCTTCTGCGGCATATTCCAGTGCAACACTGCAATCCCAATCCCAAGATCCCGCGTGATGTGGCGATTGAGTCACAAATTAGCTCCAGACCCACGCGTTTCTGCATTCACGTTCTAACCAGGCAGCGACCTCCGCGTGGAGGCGAAAATGCTTGCGTAGTTCGTCGTCCGTAAGAATACGCCAGGTTTCTGTACCAATTCGGAACTCAATCGAAGAGTCCACGATGCGATATTCATTTGCCGGTACCAGGGCACTGGCACAGATCGTTAGTTGCGGGATGTAATCGCCGACAATACTCTCATGCATTACCTTTATTCTGATGCCGGGCGAGTGCATGGTGGCACGAACTGAGTCTCACAATATTTAATTCTTGCCACGGTCAATATTGAACAGACAAGTCTCAGGCTAGAACCGTTTCTTTGTCTGGGAAAGGATCGACAGCAGCGAATAGGTCAAAACAATCCGACAATAAGCGGGGCGCGCACGCGGTCAGGGCAGGAATCTGAGCAAGAGTGCACACTGTGGGATCTTGCCTTGCCTCGCGCCAGAAGTGACCGGTGTTCACTCTTGACCAGTGCGCAACACCACGACAGCGCATAGTAGTTCTAGCTGAGAGCCCCCAGACGAAGCTAACCTCAATGACCTTGCTTCTCTCGGGTTCTCTACGGAAAGCACTGCAACACGTCCCAAGGGAGGACCTAATGAAAGCACTTCAAACGCATTTGCTGACTTTTGCTCTTGCTCTAGGCAGCACCACAGTCGGCGTCATGCGGGCCACTGCGCAGGACAGAGGCCACGACCAGGAGCAAGGCCAGGATCAAAACAGGGCTCATAACGACAGATCAGGCAGCCCTGCCTACCAGCAAGGTGTGCAGCACGGCCAACAAGATCGGAACGATAACCGCGACCGTCACTATCGAGGACAATACGATAACAACAATGATCGAGCGGATTATCAGGCGGGATACGATCAGGGCTACGTTGGAAACAACCAGTACAGACGCGACGGACAAGGACGTGACACCTACAATCGCGACACTTACGGTTCCCAAAATGGAGCTTACAACCGCCAGGGCAATCAGGCGCAACAGGTCGGCTATCAGGATGGCGTAAATGACGGCAGCGCCGATCGCCGAGCAGGGCACGGTTCTCGGGCAACGCAGCAGCAGGCTTACAAACACGCCGATCACAACTACAGTCCCGCTTACGGCGACAGGCAGCAGTACAAGGACATGTACCGCCAGGCATACCAGCAGGGTTATCAAGAGGGGTATAACGGCGGAGCTTCCTACCGTCGCCGTTAAAACTATGCAGGGATCGGCCTTGCCTTGCTCAGGCGAGCGGTGCCGATTCCTGCTAAGTTGTTTCCACGCCGATAGCTCAAAGTAGACACGTGCAACCGTTAATGGTGTTGGTGTCTAAAGTCACGGCTCCATTCCGGGCCAGCGCTATCAAACTTTGCGCCGGTTGTGATTGCGCTTGATGTTAGTGCCAGTATGTACTGGTGACAATTGACCTACTCTCGACTAGAGCTGTTTGTTGAGCAGCGGAAGTGCTTCAGGGAAACTGGTGGAGCACGGGCTCTGGGGCAGCGTGGCGCATCAAGCGATACGACGCATGTCCCCGTGTGGTTCTGCGCTAAATAGAGGTGCCATTTGGCGCAGTATGACCATCAGTTCTGAAGCCAGCCGACGTGCATGTTCTGTGCTGATCCCTCTTTCCTTAGCATGCACATACTTTGATTGAGCGCTGAGGAGCTTCGCGGTAATCCCGATTGGCAGGAAGTGCGTATTTTCCAGCAAGGAGGATATGTACGTGTCGTAAGCGAGCCGCAACGCATCCAGCGGCGCGATCTTGTCACTAGTAAGCAGTTGTGCCGCGGCAGTTGACTGTTCGCCGGCAAACGCAAGGGTGACCGCGGTATCCCAATCTTCAGAGCCCTTCATCAATTCGTCCTGCAGCAATTCGGGCAATGATGGCGTTTTCCCCGAAAGCTGCATTGCCTTTCTCCACCGACTAGGCGCCCGCTTTCCCGGCAAGGGAAGCCAGGGCCCGCGTTCCCTTTTTAGGAGATGCTACTGAAAGAGAAAAATCGATGATGTAGCGCACTTCATTAAGGCAGAAGATGCAAGGTGTTTGCATCACGGCAGCGTTCACTTCCGATGAAACGGTCAGCGGAAAGGATCGCAAACACTCCGTGCATGTCAGCACGATATAGGGTATTCCTCTGGAGTCTTTGCCGTTTCGAGGAACCCATATCGGAGCGGACTGCCGTGTGTGGGCGATAGTCCGCGAAGCGGAAGTTCGAAATAAGTCGGCGACGAGTTTCAGCAGAGTGCCTGGGGTGTCGGTACCCTTGGCGTAAAACGCATCGGCAATTACCCCTCCGGGCACGGCATCGCCAGCCTCATAGGCGCCACTCATGGCGACAACCAGCATCTGCGGGAAGCGGCGGCGAATCACGGAGAGAAACTCGAATCCCGACATCTGCGGCATGTTCAGGTCTGAAATGACGAGTTCGGGCACTGTGCTCTTCATGTGCAAGAGCGCATCGAATCCATTCTCTGCGCTCGAGGCTTCGTATCCATTAGCGATCAGTAACATAGTCACTGTGGCGCGAATACTATGATCGTCATCGACGATCAGGACCTTTCTTTTGGGAGTGTTGGACATAAGACCTCCTTACTACATTGCGAAACTACGTTGAAAACCGCGCGAACTTAAACCTTTCCACAGTGCCGGATACTCACCTTTAACGCCAAATACGGCACCGGTAAACAGGCCTTGGCGTTCCTTCCAATCACTGCTCTGCGCCGTCGTAGCCGTTGAGCCGGGGGAATCCTTTCTGGATGTCCGCCCACGCCAATCGGTCTGCGTCTACTTCGCTCTTGCCGACGTAGCGATAGAAATCCAGCGCCCTCTCTCTCGCACGTTCTTCTTCCGTCGTGAGGTGCGCTAATGTTTTCTTCATTGAACTACTATCTGAGCTCAACGGTTCCAATCTGGGCGGTCGCAGTAAGTGTGGTTCCGTATCCGGTGACCGCTGGGGCGTGATTCTTCGCTCTTGTTTGCGTTTCTTGAGCATCAGAGTAATTCCGCGTTCCGGTCGTGCTCCTCTTCTGTCTCCACGCCGATAGCTTCAAGGTAGACAAGTGCAACCGTTAATGGTGTTGGTGTCTAACGTCACCGCTCCATTCCGGGCCAGGGCTCTACCGTCAAACTTTGCGCCGGTTGTGACTGCGATCGATGTTAGTGCCAGTATGTTTCCTGCAAAGACGGAATTCGTTCCCAGAGTGGCCGAACTGCCCACCTGCCAAAACACATTGCAAGCCTTGGCGCTGTTAGTGAGGACAACGTGGCTGCCGCTGCCTGTGATGAGCGTCGAGGATATTTGGAAGATGAACACAGCATCCGGATTGCCGTGAGCGTCAAGTGTGACGTCTCCCGTGATCCCAATTCCCGATGTGGATTTATAAACTCCCGGGCTGAGGGTTAGTCCACCCAGGTCTCCGGAGACGCTGGAAGCACCAGACCGTCCAGCAGCGTCGTTAAACGCAGTGATCAAGTCGGCCTGGGCTTGCGCCGCCACACCATCGGCTGCATGAGTAGTCCCGCTCACGAGTCCCGGCGGGAATCCAGTCACTGCGGTACCCGGA